>NZ_JANIKJ010000012.1:0-69173 GCF_024580965.1 Corynebacterium kozikiae | reverse complement strand
GTTTGGGGTTGGGGTGCTGGTGAGGGGATCTGAAACCTTAACACTGACAGTGGGTGAAAACTGGGGGGAGAGGGGTGCGGCGCGCAGAAAGCGTTAAGAATTGCGGAGGTGCTGCCAGTTTCCTGAAAATTCTCAGGTTTATTGTCGCGTCGTTGTCATGTCACCGAAAAGCCACCTATCAAAAAAAATTTATTTTTATAAAGGTATACAATTCCATGGGGGGGGGGGTGCTATCAGGGAAAAATCTCTTGCATGCAATATATATTGGTGAAATTTGCGCGAGTATGCATATTTGTTGAACATTTTTCAAAAAAGTTAGCTCGACCTTTCCTGTGAAAACCTTTAACGTGGTCTGCAACCTCTTTTCAGTTGGAGGTTTACAGGTTCCTATCACCTCCCGCTTAGGGAGTGGTGTGTATCGGGTGGATTCTGGGCCGACGAAGAATGCGCTCAGCCCGCCGAAGGCCCGCCGGTGATGGGATTCCTTGCAAGTTTCCACTGCAAGGTTCATCGATCAAGCCCCTCTGGGGCCCATGTCCAAGCTTGAAGGATTCACTACATGACCAATCGCTCCCTCAAGGTGCGCTCCGTTGCATCCGCAGCGATCCTCGGTGTGGCACTGTCCACAGCCGCCATTGGCGCTCCAGACGCATTCGCACAGACCGCAGGCCAGGCGGCTAATACCGCATCCGCAAACGATTCCACCATTACCCAGTCCACGGGTACCCTGACCATTCACAAGAAGGGCGACCCAACCACCACCGGTACCCCAACCGGCAACATTGACCCCAACGTAACTGGTGAAGACCTCGCGAACGTGGGCTTCACAGTGACCCAGGTGACCGGTATTGACCTCAAGACCAACGCTGGTCTGGCTGCAGCAGCAAACCTTACGGTTGCTCAGGCCCAGGCTCAGCGCGGCACCGCACGGACTGAGATCACCAATACGTCCGGCACCGCGGTGTTCGACAACCTGCCAGTTGGCGTGTACTTGGTAGAAGAAACCACCCCTGCGCCTGGCTACACCCCAGCTGCACCGTTCCTGGCATTCGTGCCAATGACCCAGGGCAACGCTGGCGCTCAGGGCACCACCTGGAACTACGATGTTCACGCGTACCCGAAGAACTACGAGAAGACCCAACCGGTCAAGACCGTTGTGGACAATAACCAGAACATCGGCGATACCATCGAGTACAACATTAATACCGTGGTTCGCACCATCGCTGAGGGCAAGCGCCTTGCTTACTACTTCATCAGCGATACCCTGGACGTGGCTAACCTCGATGTGCCAAACGCTGAGATCGCTGTGAGCATCGATGACGCAACTGCAATTGAGGGTGTGGACTACACCCTGACCAAGGATGACGCCACCGGTCACGTGCTGGTTCGCTTCACCGCAGACGGCTTGAAGAAGCTCAAGACCGGCACCAAGGTGAACGTGAACATCAAGGCAACCAAGATCACCAACGGTGAGGTGCTGCCAAACACCGCGATCGAGTACGAGCCATCCAAGCCAGAGTTCGATCAGGACGTAGATTCTGACGAAGAGCCACCAACCACTCCTCCAACCACCCCACCGAACAACCCTCCTTCGGTGTATGAAACCCCAATCGTTGTAACGTACTTCAGCGAAGTGGAGTTCAAGAAGGTTGATGCCAACCGTGCAGCATTGCAGGGCGCTGAGTTCCAGCTCCTGCGCACCGCCGCCGGTGACAAGACCTGTGAAGACAGCATGGATGCTGAAAAGGGCCAGGGTTCTTACCTGGTGAACGGCTCCCTGAATGACAACCCAACCCCTGTGCAGACCTTCGTGTCTAACCAGGAAGGTCTTGTGAACATCTCCGGCCTGCACGTTACTGACTTCGCAGATAACGCTGATGTTCCAGAGGGTGAGCAGACTGTGTACTGCCTCTACGAGACCAAGGCTCCAGCAGGCAAGGAACTGCTTTCCAAGCCACTGAGCTTCACCCTCGTGAAGGATCCAACCCAGACCCGGACCATCACCCGCAACGTCGTGGTGTATAAGACCGATGCTCAGGGCAATACCACCCAGGAGACTGAGCAGCGTACCCACACAGTTGCGGTGTACAACCCTGTATTCCTCCAGGTGGGTGACAACGCTGGTGAGGTTGTGAACCTCGATGACACCACCCCGAACCTGCCACTGACCGGTGGCCTCGGCGTGGGCATCCTGGCCGCAATCGGCGCTGGCATTGTTGCCGCAGGTGCGTACTTCGCACGTCGTTCTGCACAGCAGAGCTAATTCCCTCTTGTAGGGCCGCCCGCTACCCCAAGCGCGGGGTATGCGGGCTTTGAACTTCCAAAACACAATTTCACACCCCTGTTGAAGGGGAACCTTTTGCCGCCTGAACGCAGGCGGCGCACATGATTGGGAAAGCTAGTGACAACCATCGAACAACCACGAACCGCCAATGGGCAGCAGCAGAAGAAGAACCTTCGGTTGGCCTCGCTGCTGGTGATCATTGGCATGTTGGTGATGTTGTACCCGGTGGTTTCCACTGTGCTGAACAATTACGGCACTACCAAGGCCGCCCGGGAGTACGCCGAACTGGAGCAATCCTTGCCGCAGGAAGTCAAGGATCTCGCCTGGGAGGAGGCGCACCGGTACAACGAGGAGCGCTCCACCGGCCCAATTCTGGACCCGTGGTTGCAGCAGGTGCGTGAAGACAACCCGGACTACTCCGCCTACTTGGAGCAGCTCAACCTCACGGACGCCATGGCCCGCATGGTCATCCCGTCCATTAACGTGGATCTGCCCATCTATCACGGCACTTCTGAGGAAACCCTCCAAAAGGGCCTGGGGCACCTCTATGGCTCTGACCTGCCCGTTGGCGGCGAGGGCACGCACTCCGTGATTACCGGCCACACCGGCCTACCCAACGCCACGATGTTTGACAACCTGAAGAACGTGGAGGAGGGTGATGCCTTCTATGTGCAGGTAGCCGGCCACAAGTTGAAGTATGAGGTGGACCAGATTCAGGTGGTGCTGCCGCATGAAACGGATAGCCTGCGCGCCGAGGAGGGCAAAGACTACATCACGCTGATCACCTGCACCCCCTACGGCATCAACTCACACCGCCTTTTGGTTCGTGGCCACCAAGTGCCGCTTGAGGCCAGCGACCAGCAAGTGTTCGAGCAGAGCTACGCCCCCGGCATGCAGTGGTGGATGTGGGCGCTGATCGCCGCCGTTTCCCTGGTTGCACTGGCCTTCCTGTGGTGGCTGCTGCGCACCCGTAAGAAGGCCCGCACTGTGGAGATTGAGGAAAGGTAACAGAGGATGCGCTTGACTCAACGCCTCGCCGCAGCGGCACTGGTTGCGGCTTTTGCTTCCGCGTCGCCCGCGGTCACGCAAAGCTCCGCCGCTCCACTCGTGGGCATGACCGGGGTGAATACGCAGGGAGAGGGTACGAACAACCTCAAGATCACACTCACCAAGGGCACGGCTGCCGACGGCACCCCGTCCGAAGGCAGCGTGGTTGGAGTAACTATCGTGGCCAAGCGGCTCGCGGGCATCATTCCCACTGATCCCCAGTCCATGGACAAGGTGAACAACGCGGACTTCGCGGAGGTGCTCACCTGGCCCACTGATCACACCATTGAGGTGGCAACGGACACCCAAGGCTCCGTCTCCCTAAAAGATCTCCCCAACGGCGTGTACGTGGTGACCTCAATCCCAGCCCCAGGTGTGCGCGAGGTCAATCCCTTCCTCGTGGCCGTGCCGTTCCACACCGGTGAACAAGGCGAACAACTTGAAGGCGTGATCCTGGCAAAACCTCGTGACTTCAATCCGCCGCCGCCAAGCATCACGCCCCCACCACCAGCAACCACCACCACGCCTCCGCCGGCGAGCACCCCGGAACCACCAGTTCCCAACGAGCCACCAACCCAAAGCCGCGTACCGGGACTGGCCATGACAGGTGCTCAGGTGATTGCAATCGTAGCGGCAGCGGCCGCCATGATCCTGCTTGGCGGATACCTACTCATTGCTGGCAGAAGAAGAAACTAACACCCAAGGAAAGGAGATGAACATGACCGTGAGCACCAACACACGCAAGAAGAACAGCAACGCAATCATCGCGGTGCTGCTCATCGTGCTTGGCCTCGGCGTGCTCCTTTACCCAGTGGTGGCAACACAGCTCAACAACTTCTCCCAAGCAAAAGCTGCCCGAGATTACGCCAAGCTGGAACAATCTGCGCCACAAGAAGTGCTTGACCTGGCGTGGCAAGAAGCGCACCTCTACAACGAGCAACGCTCCTCAAGCGGCGGCATCATGGATGCCTGGAATGACCGTGCCGACGAAACCTCCGAGGCCTACCAGCGCTACCTGGAATACCTCTCCCAACTGGCAGATACCGACGCCATGGGGCGCATCATCATCCCAGCCATTAACTCAGATCTCCCCATCTACCACGGCACCTCCGAGGACTCCCTGGGTAGGGGAGTGGGCCACCTCTACGGCACCGACCTCCCCGTAGGTGGCGAAGGGCGCCACTCAGTGCTCTCCGCACACACCGGCCTCCAAAACGCCACCCTGTGGGACAACCTGGTGAAGCTGAAAGAAGGCGACGCCTTCTACCTCTCCGTAGCGGGCCACAAACTGAAATACCAGGTAGACCAAATCAAAGTGGTGGAACCCCACGTCACCGAAGACCTGGTGAGGGTGGAGGGCCAAGACTACATCACCTTGGTCACCTGTACCCCCTACGGCATCAACACCCACCGCCTGTTGGTGAGAGGGCACCAAGTACCACTCGACCCGGCAGAGGAAAAGGTATTTGATCCCTCCAACGGCATGCAGTGGCAGTGGTGGATGTGGGTCATCGTGGGGGCGTCGGTAGTGATCATCGCACTGCTCGTGTGGTGGCTACGGCGCCTCAGAAAACCACAACAACAACGAACCGAAAATTCGATCCCGAGGAACACCTAAAAGGACAATGAACATGGCAAAGACATTCACTGCCTCCACCGGCAGCAAATTCCTGGCCCTTGTTGCCGCCTTAACGATGCTTCTCGGCATCGCAGTTTTCGCCCAAACCCCCAGTGCGCAGGCGCAAACCGAGCAGCCGTTGAGCGTTTCCTCGACCACAAACGTGGCTGCTCGCACAGCTTCTATGCGTGTGTACTCAACTAACATCCTTGAATCTGGTACCGTTACCAAGCTCGTTGTTACCCAGCCGGGCACGATGGCGCCTACGATTACCGCGCATTACAACGAGGTTGTGATTGGTGGTCAAACTCTCCTCTCTGGGGACATCACCCAGTACTCTTCGTGGAATGCCGCAGAACGAACCTGGACGATTTCTTTGCCAGTACCCGTTTCGGTCACCGCAAATACTCCAGTTTCTTTGACGCTGCAGTGGAGAGCGTCAATATCGACCGCACAGGCATCAGCATCGGCGCTGACCGTATTGGGCACCAAACCCGTAACCACCCCGCCACCACCGCCAACTACCGCCGAACCAACCCCACCCACCACTGCGGAGCCCACTCCGCCCACCACTACGGAGCCCACTCCGCCAACGACAACTGAACCAACCCCACCTACCAATCCTACGAACCCGCCAGCCGCATCTGAACCCACGACCATCACTCCTGGTGTGGTAAATGTTCCACTGCCAATCAGCAACCAGCTTGGCACCGACGGCACTCTGGTCACCTTGGATGCGTTGATCTCTGCAGATCCAACGCTGTCTCAGGCCACCATCAAGATTGATCGGACGCCTACCAACGGCTCGAAGATGACGAACATTCAGTCCGTCTTCCTGGATGGAGTGGCGCTCAGCCCAAGTGAATACACGCTGTCCTCAGATGGGCAATCCATCACCATCACCATCAATGGGCGTCCGATCACGGATAGCACCTCTCTCCGTGTCGTTCTTCGAACTGACAAGATGGATGCCGCGGCGACCTATACGGCTACTGTTTCCACAAATCAGACGCAAACTTTCCCGCCGCTTAATGACCCAAGCCGGTTCTTGAACAACAACGAGACACTGCTGAACACCTCCGTAACAGGCACGACGTGTACGGCTACCTCCACCACCCTGAATGTTTCCATTAATAATGAACTGACAACGCCGAGGAAGGAAATTGGTTCCTTCATCATCCGCAACATCAACGGAGCTGTAGCAGATGGTGCAAGTTTGTCCACCAACCCAAGTGATTACACCATTCGAGGTGTACTTCCGGGTGCCACGAACTTGGTGGTGCGTGAGGTAGATGTAATTGAAAAGGCCAATGACTCCATTGTCACTGCCGTCCGAGTTTGGTTCTCCCTTTCATCTTCCCCCACGTCATTCCATCAAATTACGCGTAATCCGCAGACTTACACGATTAGCGGTAATTTCCGTCGAGGCGGTTCTTGCCCACAAGAGGGCAACTATGAGGTGTATGGCGCAACTCGAATTCCTGCAGGTTCCGGATATAACCCCGGCACGCCAACGCCCGCGATCCCTACTCAGTGTGTCCGAAACTCCAACATTGAATGGATGAGTAATGGCTCTGCGGTGGTGCCGCGTTTGGCACCGCGTGAATTGACGGAGGAAGAAATTAGCCGTGGTAGCGCCGCCTATGTGGTTGTTGGTGTGCCCAGCAATGAGTACCGAACCTCGTCACAATTGAGCTACCAGTTGAATGCTGCAACCAACTTCCAAAACATCGGCCCTCGCACGGGCTGGGTGTACAACGCATTGGCATACAACCCACAAGACAATTGGCTGTATGCAATTAGCCAACCCCGCTACCCAGATACAAGTGAGGATCCCTGTTTCCCAGCCGGGCATTTGCTTCAGATCGATCCGGTTACCGGTGAAGTCCACAACCTTGGAAAGGTAACTGGTTCAGGCCCATCTGGCTATGGCTTTGGTGGTGTATATCTAACGCGAGAAAACAATGATCTGTGGGGTGGCATCAACGTTGGTTTCATTGACCAGCAGGGTGTTTTCTGGGTGACCAACAGTTCAATTTCCGGAACCGGCGTGATGTACCAAGTGGATATCAGCGCTGTCACCGCACAGGCCATGGATCCGGTCAAAGCCTTCGGCTCCACAGGTGCTCGGTCTTATAACAGTCCCTGGACAGTAGCTTCAGAAGACTTTACGCTCTTGCCATTTTCCGATGGCCAATACGCGTGGGGTCTTACGAGCCGAGACACCTCTGGAAACAATACGACCAGGACTTACATGGAACGCCTCAACTTAGCTACCGGCCGGGTTGACCGATTTGACGTCACCAACCTGACCAACGACTTCGGTCAGAGGATCCCCCAGCTTAAGATCTGGGGTAAGGCATGGTTCTATGGCAACGGCAACCTGGGTTTCGGTACTGGTAGTAGTGGTGCAGACGTAAACCTCGTGCAGATTAGGGTCACAAATCCTACTTCTTCCACACCCACATTCCAATTGGTTACGGTGCGCAACAATGCGCCTACGGGTTACAACACAGATGGCGCTGCAGTAATTGTTCCGGTTCGCCCAGATTTGGAGCTTAAAAAGGACTTCATGACGGTACAAAATGGGCGCGTCAATTGGCGTATCACTCTGACCAACAGGGGTCCAGGGACGAGTTCGGGTGCTTTGGTTGAAGACCTCCTGAACACTGCATTTGGCAATGTGCGCTTAGACTCCATTTCTGCCTCAGACCCGCAAACTAGATGGTCGCAAACTCTGAACGGTAACAACTTCCAGGTGAACTTCGGTGTGCTGCCCGAAGGGGCAACGGCAACCATCTGGGTGAGCGCTACTTCTCCAACAGTGAATAGCTGTATTGAAAACGTATCTACTGTCACCGGCCTTGATATTGATCTGAACATTGCCAACAACACCGCGAGCGACCATCGCTGCTCGGTAAACGTGCAAAAGAATGTTGTGGATCAAAACGGTGATGGTGTTATCACCGGAGAAGATGGGAATCTGCGGAATGCCGACGGCACCTTTGCGCTGGAATATGACCTGGTAGTTTCTGGTCCAAACAGCGGCTTCACGCAGGCATACACTTTGGTAGACGTTCCGCAGTTTACTCACACAGTAGAGGTTCTAGGCGCACAGGTAGTGTCTGCCACCTCTCAAAACGGAAATGCGAACAATGTACTGCCGCCGAGGGTTCAGGGACGCACATTCACCGTTCCCGTGCCAGCCGATGGATGGCAGATTGTGACCACCCAAGATGGTGCGAGGGTGAGTCCGGGCACAACCCATACCTACCGCATTCGCGTGAACTACCGGATTACTGGTGATCTCAACGCCCCGAACGCAAACAAGGAATGTGAAGCAGGCGTGCCGAACGGTGGTCTTTACAACACCGTGAAGATTACTTCCGGTGGCATCACCACAGAGGACAATGACTGTGCGCCTTTGACCACCGATGATGGTGTGAATCTGGCAGTGGAAAAGGTAGGTTATTCCGCAGAGGGCTCATCTACGGGGCCAGTGGTTGAGCCAATCATTGAAGGTGTGGAGTTCACCATCTTCGGTACGGATGCAAACCTTGGTTTGGACCAGGATCAGGTTGTCACCAAGATGAGCACTCGCCTGGCAAAACCAGGTGATCCTGGCGCCGGTTACTACACAGCCGCCTTGAGGCCGGACACCTATTACTACTTGGTGGAAACTAAGGCCCCAGCAGGATACAACTTGCTGGCTCAACCAGTGTTGTTCAAGATTGTGTGGGATGCCCAAGGCATTCAAAGGGTGAAATTCTATGACTCCAACACTCAAGCCGAACTTCCAAATGGTGATGGGTTGGTTGGCATTTACGCCAACGGCACCCGAGACTCCGCAGCGGTTGCATTCATGCAGGTAGCTGACGTTCGAAAGGGTGACCTCCCACGCACTGGCGGCCTGGGCTTCGGTCCGTGGGTGGCGCTCGGTCTGGTGATCGCAGCACTGGGAGCAGTGGCAGTGCGTAGGGCTTAAGGCCTCACCACTTGAATATCGCGCAAATGCCTGTAGAACGTAGCGCTTTCTACTGGGCGTTTGCGCGATACGCCGTCTACCACCACCCGCAACTCTTTGCCGCCGGCCTGCAACGCACGCCCCGCGAGCACCTGGTCACTCACTAGGTTCGCTGGTACTGTGCGCAACAACTTGCGCCGGGGGCTGCCGCCGGAAATCAACGGGGCGGCAAGCAAGCCGGGCGCATCGAGCATTGGTACCAACCGCGCACCATAATTGCCCAACGCACGCTTCTTGCCCTCCTCAAACCCCGCGGTCAGGCGCTGTGAATCCACAATGATCTCACCATACAACTCCGTGCCATCCCACGTTCCGATGGTGGCCTCGCCTGCTACGGCGGTGCCGGCGTCGTCACGGATGAGCGGCGTGGGCTTTGTCGGAGCTTCCCGCAGAAACTCCGCACCCGGAACACCCCAGCCCACCGCCAAGGGGGAGGTGGGGTCAATCGGCTCGTACGCAAACTCCACCCAGCAAGCATCCGCGCGCATGAGGAAGGTGAGTACGGCGGAGGCGGCGGCGTCGGAACCCTTGACGACGACGCGCAGCGGGTGCTTGAGGAACGGCTCCTGCGGCGCGGGACGGGGAGTTTCGAGGTGTTCAACGTTGGGGGACTGGGCAATTTCCTTCAGGCTGGGGGTGGGGTCCTCCGGCAAGGCTTGATCGATGTGTGGGCGAAGCGATTTCAGATCGCGCTGGGAGGGCACGGTGCGGCCGAGGTCAAGTTCATACAGCATGGTGTGTAAAATGGTACAACGTCTGTTTTCAACAAATTAAAGGACGTGCACACATGGCAGCGATCGTGATCGTAGGTGCTCAATGGGGCGACGAGGGCAAAGGCAAAGCCACTGATATCCTCGGCGGCCTGGTGGACTATGTAGTCAAGCCCAACGGCGGTAACAACGCTGGTCACACCGTAGTTGTTGGCGGTGAAAAGTACGAGCTCAAGCTCCTGCCCGCCGGTGTGCTTTCAGAAAACGCAGTGCCCATCCTCGGCAACGGCGTGGTGATCAACCTTGAAGCGCTCTTTGAGGAAATTGACGGGTTGGAGGCCCGCGGTGCCAACGCCTCTCGGCTGAAGATCTCCGCCAACGCCCACCTTGTTGCGCCCTACCACCAGGTTCTTGACCGGGTGCAGGAGCGTTTCCTGGGCAAGCGCGCCATTGGCACCACCGGCCGCGGCATCGGCCCCACCTACGCAGACAAGGTCTCCCGCGTGGGCATCCGCGTGCAAGACGTGTTTGATGAGTCCATCCTGCGCCAAAAAATCTCCTCCGCCCTGGACGTGAAAAACCAGATTCTGGTGAAGATGTATAACCGCAAGGCAATTGAAGTTGAAGCCATGGTGGAATACTTCCTCTCCTACGCAGACCGCCTGCGCCCAATGGTGATCGACGCCGAACTGGAACTCAACCGCGCACTCGACGCCGGCAAACACGTCCTCATGGAAGGTGGCCAAGCCACCATGCTGGACGTAGACCACGGCACATACCCCTTTGTTACCTCCTCCAACCCCACCGCGGGAGGCGCATGCGTGGGCGCCGGCATCGGCCCCACCCGCATCACCTCCTCCCTCGGCATCATCAAGGCGTACACCACCCGCGTAGGTGCCGGACCATTCCCCACCGAACTCTTTGACAAGTGGGGCGAATACCTACAGGTCACCGGCGGCGAGGTGGGTGTAAACACTGGCCGCAAACGCCGCTGTGGCTGGTACGACTCCGTAATTGCCCGCTACGCCTCCCGCGTGAACGGCTTCACGGACCTCTTCCTAACCAAGCTGGATGTGCTCACCGGCATCGGCGAAATCCCCATCTGCGTGGCCTACGAAGTAGACGGCCAGCGCTTTGACGAGATGCCGCTGACCCAATCCGAGTTCCACCACGCCACCCCAATCTTTGAGACCATGCCCGCCTGGGAAGAAGACATCACCGGCTGCAAGACCTTCGAAGAACTCCCCGAGAAAGCCCGAGCTTACGTGCTCCGCCTGGAAGAGCTCTCCGGCTGCCGAATCTCCTACATCGGTGTGGGCCCCGGCAGGGACCAGACCATCGTGCGCCACGACGTCATGGCCTCTTAAAAGTTTTGTGACTGGTGGGGTTTCCCTACGAAACTTCGGCCAGGGCAACCCGAGCTTCTTCGGTGGTTTCGGCGGTCACGTAGGCGAGGCTTTCGCCTTCGGCTTGGATTGCGTCACTTTCTGGCGCGGTCAGGGCAGAACGTAGCGGCACGTTGCGGGTTGCGGCGCCGGGTGTGGTGAGGGTGACGTCGATAGGCAATCCCAGCACGGCGCGGGCGTGAAGCTCGTACTGGCTGCGCCGCTGAGTGCCAAGGGTGACTTCGCCGGCGCGGGTGGGGCCGGGGATGCAGCGGTGAAGGAGGGCGTCGTCGCCGGAGATTTCCAACTCCACTGAGAACAGGCCCTGGCCCCCGATGCTGTTCGTGATGCGGGCGGCGATGGAGCGGGCGGCGTCGCGGGCAGCTTGAGTCATGTGGGCTGGTTGCCAAACGATTTCGTCCTGGCAGGCGATCGGTTCCCCAAACCAGGTGGCAAGCTCGCCGGTGGCGGGGTCAATCGAGCGGATGGCCTGTACGGTGACGGCGTTGGTGGTTTCTGAGGCAACTGGGAGGCCCAGCTCTTCGGAGGCGTGTGTGCGCTGGGCGGTGGCGTCGAACTGCGCCTCAGTGATCTCCACCTCCTGGCCTAGGCGTGCGAATGCCTGTTTCATGAGCAGGCGAGTCACGGCAGTGGGGGCAATCAGTTCCATAGAGGTTCATCCTAACGGTAGGGTTGGTACATGGCTTACCATGCAGATTCTCAAGACCTTGAGACGAAAGAGGTCCTCACCTGGGAGGGGTTCGGTACCGCCTCCCGTGAGCTCGCGCAGCAAATTGTAGACAGCGGTTTTACCCCGGACATTATTGTGGCCGTTGCCCGCGGTGGCCTGGTGCCCGCCGGCGCGCTTTCCTACTCAATGGGGGTGAAGCTTTCAGACGCCATCAACGTGGAGTTTTACACCGACGTCCACGAAACACTCCCAGACCCCGTGCTCCTGGAACCCCTGCTGGACACCAACTCCATCAAGGGCAAGCGCCTGCTGGTGGTAGACGATGTTGCAGATTCCGGGCGCACTCTGGCGCTGGTGCTGAAGCTTTTGGAAGGCTACGGCTCTGAGGTGCGCTCGGCGGTTGTGTACGCCAAGAGTGCCTCCGAGGTTGATCCGGATTATGTGTGGCGCCGCACGGACGAGTGGATTGTGTTCCCTTGGTCCGCACTGCCGCCTGTTACTTCAGCATAGGGATGTGGGGCACGCCGTCCTCGTCAAAGGCCTCGCCCACGCGGGTGAATCCGTACTGCTCGTAGTAGCGCTCTAGGGGTTCTTGTGCGTGGATAAGCACGCGCTTGCCGGGGAATTGTTCCTCCGCGTAGCGCAGGGCTTGGAACATGAGCTCTTGGGCAAGGCCAGTGCCGCGTGCTGCAGGTGCAACCACGAAACGGCCCAGCTTGACGTGCTCGCCTTCGGGAAAGATGCGGGCACAGCCGAGCAGGGTGGCGTCGGTACCCCATGCCATGAAATGCGCGGCGGTGAGGTCGTGATCATCGATCTCCGCATAGGGGCACTGTTGCTCCGCCACGAACACATCGACGCGCAGTTTATACAGTTTGTGGAGTTCAAGCGGGCTGAGGTCCGCGAGCCTGGAAACAGCAAAAAATGGATCCATGGGAGCCCACTTTAGCCCCCCAAACGCCTGTAATACAGCTAGACTTATGCCTTGTTTCACTGTGAGAAATGAGAAGGGAATTTCCGTGACCGATACAGTCCTGCTCACCCGCGCGGGCCGCAATTTTGACGGATTCGACGTTGACGGCTTTGCCTCCCACCTTGGATTGTCGGTTCACCACCTCATTGACCAGGAGGCCTCCATCAGTGCAGTGCTGGCATCCAACCCAACCGGCCTGCTGATCGGCTCCGGCAACGTGAACTTTGACGCCAAAGCAGCCTCCGCCCTCGGCGTCCCCCTCCTCCTGCTTTCCGACGTCCCCAAGGGCCTGCACATCGACCTCGCCCTGGGGGAGTCAGCGGAGCTCGGGGCAACGGTTGCGGCCACTTTCACCGCTGAGGAAGTAGCTACCCAAGCCGGGCTGGATCGGGTGGCTCAGGCGCTTGAGCAAACGCAGGCTGAGCAGGTGATGAGCGCCCCGGTGTTCGAGCACTGGCTGCTGGAACTGGCCAAGGAAAAGCAGGCGCACATTGTGCTGCCGGAAGGCGATGATGACCGCATTCTCACCGCCGCCTCCATCCTGCTGGCCAGGAACATCTGCAAACTCACCATCCTGGGTGATCCCGAAACCGTCACCGTCCGCGCGCAGGAGCTCGGTCTGGACATTTCCGCGGCCACCATCAAGGACACAGACCCAGACGAGTTTGCCCAAGACTTCTACGAGCTGCGCAAATCCAAGGGCATCACCTTGGAAGATGCGCGCGAAACCATGAAGGACATTTCCTACTACGCCACCATGATGATCCACAAGGGCCTGGCAGACGGCATGGTGTCCGGCGCCGCGCACACCACCGCGCACACCATCAAGCCCTCCTTCCAGATCATCAAAACCAAGCCCGGTGCATCGGTGGTTTCCTCCATCTTCCTCATGGTGATGCGCGGCCGCCTGTGGGCGTTCGGTGACTGCGCCGTAAACCCCAACCCCACTGCAGAACAGCTCGCGGAAATCGCCGTTGTCTCCGCGGAAACCGCGGCACAGTTTGGCATCGACCCCCGCGTGGCGCTGCTCAGCTACTCCACCGGCAGCTCCGGCTCCGGCCCAGACGTAGACCGCGCCGTAGAAGCCACCCGCCTAGCCAAAGAAAAAGCGCCCGAACTCAAGCTGGACGGCCCGCTGCAATTCGACGCCGCCGTGGACCCCACCGTAGCCGCCAAAAAGATGCCAGACTCCCCAGTGGCTGGCCAAGCCAATGTGTTCATCTTCCCAGACCTGGAAGCGGGCAACATCGGCTACAAAACCGCCCAGCGCACCGGCCACGCCCTCGCCGTTGGCCCAATCCTGCAGGGCCTGAACAAACCAGTCAATGACCTTTCCCGCGGCGCCACGGTAGATGACATCGTGAACACCGTAGCCATCACCGCCATCCAAGCTGGAGGAAACTAATGTCGCTCGTATTGGTGCTGAACTCCGGCAGCTCATCCATCAAATTCCAACTCGTTGACCCCACCTCCCACGCCACCGACGAACCCTTCGCCTCCGGCCTGGTGGAGCAAATCGGTGAGCCCAGTGGCACCATCACCCTGAAGCACGCCGGGGAAAAGCACCGCATCGAAGCCCCCATCCCAGACCACGCCGCCGGCCTAGACCTTGCCTTCACCCTCATGAGTGAGCACAAGTGCGGGCCCAAGGACGTAGAACTGGTGGCGGTGGGGCACCGAACCGTCCACGGCGGTTTGCTGTTCAACTCCCCAGAGGTGATCACAGACGAGATCGTGGAACTCATGCGCGACCTCATCCCGCTCGCCCCACTGCACAATCCCGCGAACATCGTGGGCATTGAAGTGGCCCGCGAACTGCTGCCAGACATTCCCCATGTGGCGGTGTTTGATACCGGCTTCTTCCACTCACTGCCACCCGCTGCCGCTCTTTACGCAATCGACGCCGAGACCGCCGCCGAGCACGGTGTACGTAGGTACGGCTTCCACGGCACCAGCCACGAGTACGTTTCCCACAAAGTTGCGGACATTCTGGGCCGTCCGTATGAGGACATCAACCAGATCACCCTCCACCTTGGCAACGGAGCATCTTGCGCGGCCATCAAGGGCGGGCGTCCCATAGACACCTCTATGGGCATGACCCCACTGGCCGGACTGGTGATGGGCACACGCTCTGGAGACATCGACCCCGGCATCGTGTTCCACCTCCACCGCACAGCAGGCATGAGCATCGATGAAATTGACGCCCTGCTGAACAAGCGCTCCGGCGTGAAGGGCATCTCCGGTGTGAATGACTTCCGCGAGCTGCGCGCCCTCATCGACGAGGGCAACCAGGACGCCTGGCTTGCCTACAACATATACATCCACCAACTGCGCCGCTACATCGGCTCCTACATGATCGCCCTCGGCCGCGTAGACGCCATCACCTTTACCGCCGGAGTGGGGGAGAACGCGGACTTTGTGCGTGAAGATGCCCTCGCCGGCCTGGAAATGTACGGCATCAAGATTGACCCCGCCAAAAATGGCCGCGAGCAAATCATCTCCACCGACGACTCCACCATCAAAGTCCTCGTGGTCCCCACCAACGAGGAATTGGCGATCGCCCGCTACGCTAAAACCAAGTCCGAGGCCGCACAGAGTTAGCCAAATCCACCAGGGCGTAGCGGTGCGCCGGGGTAGTGGCGCTGCGTGCTAGTTGGCGCAGACTCTTGGAAAGCCCCTCCCTCAGACCGGTGCGGCTGAAGGCAAAGCCCATGAGGGGGCCGGAAGCTGCGGCCTCCTGGAGGTCATTGTCCATGAGCCACTGCAACCCCTGGTTGAGCACGGCAATCTGAATCTGCAGGAAGCGGGGGTCATTGGTGGGGATTTCCTCTAGGCGCCTCCCAGCCCTGCGGATGCGAGTTTCGCTGGGCTCAGCACTGATGAGGTGCAAAATGGCCGTGAGCTGCGCCATCCTGTGGTGCCTCGACTGCTGCGGCACCTGATCCAACACATTCACCGCCGTTTCCACCTGATGCTCCGCTACCAAGGCGCGTGCCAAGCCGAACGCCGAGCTCACCGTAGTGGGATTGGTGGCCCACACCAGCGCGTAGAGGTACATGGACTTGAAACGCAGAAGGCGCGGCTCTTGGCTGAGCTGGGCCCAGGCGCCTGGAATGGCATCGCCTTCCAAATTGCTCGCCGCTAGTGCCAGCTCGGGGCCAATGAGTGACTGCTCGTTCATCCCCATCTGCTGGATCATCATCTCGCCCACCGCGGCCCTTGCCAACTTTGGTGCAGCCTCACCAGGCAGGATGCGGTACACCTCATTGAAAAACGTCTGCGCCGCCGGGAAATCCTCCAGCAGCAGTGCCGTGATGCCCGAATACCAGTGGTGGCGCCAGTCATCGCCCAGCGTGGGCTCCAGGGTGCGCAGCCAATTTCGTGCCTCCTTGGTGGCGCCCATGTCCAGCAGTGCACGCACCACGCCGAGCGGGATTTCTTTACTGTCCGCGTACTGGCTCATAGCCTGACGCATCGTTTCCAGCGCTTCCGAAGGTTCGGTGTAGGAGGAGCCGGAGATCATAGGCGCGCCGGGGTCATCGCGGTCCAGCAGCGGTACGGGCAGAGCGGCATTTACTTCTTGAGGGGTAATGCGTACGCTGCGCTCGATCCCATCCAGCAGTTGATCCGTGCGGAACACCAGATGCTTCGTCCCAAAGGTGGAGCGCTGCGGTGAATACAGGGAGTGCTGGGCGGGGAAATGCTTGCCGGTGGTGGTGGCCACGAATTCACGCAGTACGCCATAGAGCTGCGTCTCCAGCTCCCGAACGTTGGCAAAGCGCTTCTGCGGATCCTCGTCCGTGGCCCTCCGCAATAGCCGGTAGTAGCTCATATTGGTGGCAAACAGCGGCTCTTCCTCTGGAGTGGGCAACCCCGGCAAGTACGCGCCGTCTTCCACCGGCAGTTTCACAGTGAGTGATGCCAGCGTGCGGCCGATGGTGTAGATGTCGCTGGCCACGCTGGGCCCGTCGGTAGCTACCTCTGGAGCCTGAAACCCCTTCGTGCCATAGATGAAGCCGAACGCCCCGATACCACTCACCGCGCCGAGGTCGATCAGCTTCACCTGGTCCTCTGTGGCAATGATGTTGTCCGGTTTGAGGTCGTTGTACACCACCCCGCGCGAGTGCAGGTACTCCAGCGCCGGGAGGATTTCCAGGATGTAGCCGATGGCGATGTCGATGCTGAACACGTCCTGCCCGCGCAGCTCGCGTAACGACGGCCCATGCACGTACTCCATCACGATCAACCCGCCCGTGCGGGGGTCGTCCACAAAGTTGTAGGCCTTCACCACACCTGGGTGCGTAATGTCTGCAAGAAACTCCTGTTCGCCCGTATCCGCCCTGGCCTTGAGCACCACTAGGCGCTCGGAAACGTTGCGGTCTTGCGCCAGGTAGATCCAGCCCATGCCGCCGTGGCCAACTACGCCTTTGACCTCGTACTGCTCGGCCACCACATCGCCTGGGTGCAGGACCGGCTGATCCTCGTATCCGCTGGGGTCCTTGAGCATCTGTGGTGGCGGCGTGATGAACGGCAGCTCGGTCATGCCGTTGGCTACGGGCCTCGCGCTGCGTTCCGCGCCTCTGCGGGAGCGGAAGGTGTCCAGCGCTTGTTCTTTGGCGCGCGAGGAGGTGTCGTGCAACGCCGTGATGTCATCCATGATTGCGCCGAGGTCATCGTCGGCGAAGGGATCAAAGACTACTGCCTCTGTCTCACTCATTGCTCACTCCTGTAGTTCAGCAGCGGAGGTTGCTGGGCAGGGAGGTAGGCGCCGAACCAACGGTCGTAGCTTGCCCGCCACGTTCCATCCCGAAACACCCGCTCCAACGTGGCGTTGACCTGCCGAATCAACCCATCCGTGTTATGCCGCGCGCCGGGCTTGCCAAAGGCGATGCCGTAATCTTCCACCGCCAGCACCTCACCGACAATCTTGGTGGAAGGGTCCTGCGCTCTCATGCCGGAAAGGATTGAATCATCGGAAATCACCGCGTCCACTTGCCCCTGCTGGAGCGCCAGCAGGCAGTCCGAGGAACCTCGCACCAGCAGCAGGTTCTTTGCGGTGGTCACGCGCTGTTGCCCCGTGGAACCCGCCGCCGCGCACACCGTTTTGCCCGCCAAGTCCTCCGGTGATGCAATATCCGAATACGTGTTGGTGAGCAGGCGTGTGCGAGCCGTGTAGTACGGGGTGGAGAAGAACACCTGGTCTTGGCGTTGGCGGGTGATGGAAAGGGAGCGGATCACAAAATCCACTTCTTTCGCCTCAATCATCCGCAGCCAACTATTGGAATCAACGTAGCGGAAGTCCACCTTGGAGGCGTCGCCAAAAATGTCCCTGGCGATCTCCCGCACCAAATCAACCTCGAACCCCTCCAGTTCCCCGGTCACTGGATTGCGGAAGCCCACCAGGTTTTGCGACTGCTCCACACCCACAATCAACCTGCCGCGCGCCAGGATGTCCGGCACCCGCTCCTGCACTGTGCGTGCGTCGGGCTGCAAAGAACCCAGCAAGTTCTCCGTGATCACTTCTTGCTGCTGCACCGGCGCTAACACCGCACCATCAGGCAGGGGATATTGGAACGTGTTGGTAATCGGCGCGGGCGGCGGGGCTTCCTGAGTGCAGGCGGTGAGGAGCAGGCAGAGGGCGATGATGCGTTTCATAGGAACTCCTGCAGCCTCGGGCGGATGCCAATCCAAATGGAGAGCACCGCGCTGATGGTGAGGATCAGCACCACATGGCCTACCACGCTAAACGCCTCTAAACTGCGGAAACTATATGAGCGCATGGAGTCTCGGGTGGAGTTGATGAGCTCGCCCAATGCATCATTGAGGCGCATGAAAGCGCTCTTCTTGGTGGTGCTCAGCGTGATGTTGAGGGCTTCGTCGTAGTCACCGGAGTTCAGCGCGGTGGAAAGCTGCTGGTGGGTAGCTTCCCACTCACTGGTGCTTGAACGAGCCGTGTCCAAGGTGGCTTGGTGCTGGGCCGCCAGGGGAGAGCTTGCATAGGTGTCCAAGGCCTCGTTGATGGTCTTCATGGCGGTGGCAAAGCTCGCATTGGAGGCGTCCAACGACTGCCTGAGCACCAACGCCAACGTTTCCGTAGAGCGGGTTTGCTGGGCCACAATACGCGCGTCCACCAGCGCGGCCATTGGGGCGGCGGCAACTTCCCGCGCCGTGCTCGCAGCCCGCCACGTCAGCGCACTCGCCGTGCCTACCCACGCCAGCACCGCAACCACCATCGCGGTGGCCACCACCATGCCCGGATTCAGCCGCCTCCTGGTCACTTTTGCCAGCCACACTTGCCCCGCTATGAGTGCTGCGAGCGCAAACACCATCCCCAAAATTGGCCACTGCAACGGCTGCCCAAAGGCGCGCTGCTGTTCCAAAAACGTGCTGTCCGTGGTGTTGTGCAGCTTGGCGGCTGCCGGGAGGATCTCATCCCGCATCACCACGTTGGCCTCAGACATGTAGCTGGCACCCACCGGATTGCCCTGCCGCGCGTTCAACCAGGCCGTTTCCACCAACGCGTTATACACCGGCAGACGCGAGGAGATGGTGTTCAGGGTCTCCAGCTCCTCCTGCTCGAGGCCCGCAGCCGCCTGAGTGAGTGCCGTTGAGGCGTCGGAGATCGCTGCATGGTAGCGCTCCTTGTTCTCCGTTGCGTCACTCCCTGCTCGCACAAACACCACCGACGCCAAGGTGTTTGCCACCGACAGCGAGGAATACATACGGTGAGTCAAATAATTCACCGGCTCGGTACTATTGAGCATCGTTTCCAGATCACCGCGCCGATCCGTAGAAAACTGCGCCAACGCCAAGCCCGCAGCCAGCAGAAACACGCTGAGGATCACCACCAGGGACGTCATTTTTCCTGGGGTGGTCACCAAGAACGCGATGAGCTTGCGCGCCCAGATGATCGGATAGTACACAGAACGCCGATCGTCCACGCGGTCAAGCCAGTGGTCGTGTGCAGTCATCCCTGCTAACTTTAGCAATCAATGAATTGGGTAGTTGGTCCAGACGGGAAAAAGCGCTGGGGAAAATATGGTGCAGCAGGTCTGCTCTTGGTTGCCGACGGTCACGTGCTCCTGCAACACCGCGCAGCCTGGACCGCGGATGGCGGTACGTGGGCGCTTCCTGGTGGTGCACTGGAGTTTGGCGAGACCGCCGTTGAAGCTGCCCGCCGTGAGGCCTATGAGGAGGCTCAGGTCCGCGACTTCCGCGTGGTGGGGGAACGGGTGACGGCCGTGCATGGATCGTGGACATACACCACTGTGATTGCTGTGGCTGACCACTTGTTGGAAACCGTTGCTAATGAGGAATCTTTGGAGCTCAAGTGGGTTGCGGTGGAGGACGTTGCGAGCTACCCCCTCTTGGAGGCGTTCGCTAAGGCCTGGCCTGAATTACAGCGGCTGGTAGCGCCAACCACACCAGGGCAATCACCAGAAGCGTGACTGGTGGGCTCTTCACCGCGAGCTTGGCCGTCCTTGTTGCCAGCCCCTCAAGCAGCGAGCGGATCGGAGGGAAGAGCAGCACCAACATCACGCCCAGCAGGTTGAACAGCAGGTGAGTGAACGCCACCTGCATGCCTACGCCCATGTTCAGCGCCAGCAGCACAGCGCTTAAGGTAGTGGCGATGTTCGCGCCCAGAATGATGGTGAGCCTGTTACTTGCATTCATTGCCGCCGTGGTGATCACGGTAGCGCTGCTGTGCCTCATTACTAACGTGACCAGCACCCCCGCGACCAGCCCAGACGTATCACCCTGAGTGCTAATAGCAAACCTGCGGACCCACCTCATGCCACCAGCAATAAGCGTGATCCCCAAGAGGAGCTTCCACCACTCAAACTCACCCGCGAGGAGCGGCGGTGCGAAGTCGGTCCTGAGGGAAATCGTGAGCTTTTCCAGCGGGTGAAACAGCAGCTCAATGGGGCCCAGCGTGAGCACGCCGAGCGCGTTGAACCAGAAATGCAGGCTGGCCACTTCCATGGCGCCCTTGTCCTTAGGGAGGAAATGCGCAGCCACCAAGGGGGTCATTGTGGTGCCAAGGTTGGCCCCCAGAATCCCTGCGACAGCCACCTCCGGGTCAATATTGCTGGTCACCAACAGCATGGACACCACCATCGACGACTGCATCACCGCCGTTGCGAGCATCCCCAGCGCAAATCCCTCTTCTACCTCCGGCAGTGCAAACGAGTGCGTAATGAGGAAAATGCCCATAGCGATTGCCAAGCAGCCCGCACCCATCACGGCGAGCTTGCCAAACCTCGTGAGCGCGGTCATTGCAGCGCCGAAGTCAATCGCATCACGTTATCCAAGTAGCGGCGCCCAAAGGAACGCTCATTCCACTCCTCCAACGTGAGCTCAATCGAATTCTCCTTATACCCCTGCGCCAATTCCTCCAACTGCGCAATCACCTTCTTATGCGTGGCCATCAGCGTTACTTCATAGTTCAAACCAAATGAACGCATATCCATATTGGAAGACCCAAGTATCCCAATCTCATCTGCCAGCAAAAACTTGCTGTGCAACACTGCCGGCTTCTTATACCTGTGAATTTTCACCCCCGCCTCCAACAGCGCCTGATAGTACGACGTCTGCGCATGGTTCACCATAAACTGGTCCGCCTGCTCACTCACCAGCAGCTCCACCTTTACGCCCCTAAAGCATGCCGACGTCACCGCCTCCATCATCGACTCATCCGGAATAAAATACGGACTGCACATCACCAGCCGCTCCTTGGCGTGGTGAATCACTGAGTTAAACATCCGCAGATTCGGCTCCGCGTGATACCCCGGACCCGAAGGCACCAACTGCAACAGGTCCTCGCCATGGACTTCCGAAAGCTCAAACGGGACCGTCTCCCCGCTCTCAAGCAACCAATCCACCGCGAACACCAGGTTCATGGAGGTCACAATGGGCCCAGAGAACTCAAACATCACATCAACCCAATTCCGCCCCTTATTCCCATATGACGGCTCAATCATGTTCTGCGACCCAATAAACCCACGCTTGCCGTCCACAATCACCATCTTCCGGTGATTACGCAGATCCGGCCTACGGAAACGGCGGCGCCACGGCTTCAGCGGCAACATGAGCTGCCAATCCACCCCAATCTCAGTGAGCCTCCTCCCCAGCTTCAAATAGCCCTTGTATTTCCACGAGCCAACCTGGTCAAACAGCAAACGCACCTTCACGCCACGCTTGACCGCCCGAGCCAGCGCTTGGAAGAACACATCCGTTGTGTCATCCCAAGAAACAATATAGATCTCCACGTGGACATACTTTTTGGCACCGTCTACTACCTGCGCCATTCGCTCAATCGACTCTTTGTAATCCGGGTAGTAGCCATGCGTTTCCCCAGACACCGCCGGCATCCCCGTGAGGTTCCTGTTCAGCCGAATAATCGAGTCAATCTCCTCATTCATTGCCACGGAGTCCGGCACATCAACACCCAGCTCTTTGATCCGCTGGTTGGCTTCATCCTGAATGCGGTGCCGCCGCCTGTTAATCCACGGCGAACCCATCAGCAAGAACAGCGGCAACCCCACGAACGGGAGCAGCAAAATGGCTAGCAGCCACGCCGTCGATGAGCTTGGCCTGCGGCCTTCCGGTACGAATCCGATCGCGGCGATTTTGATTGTGTAGTCGATAATCAGGCCGATTGCCTGCCATGAGCTAAGGTCCACGGTAATCCACCACTACCGGCGCGTGATCCGAAGACCGCTCCCCATCAATGAATGCTCGCTCAACCTCCAAATTGGAAAGCTGGAAATCGATCAACATCCCTTCATTGCGTTCATACCGTCCCGCCCGATAATCCCAAAAACTAAATCCCTCCCAAGGGCTGGCCACCTTCCACTTCTCCAACAACGCCTCAAACGCCTGCCTCTCCGGCTCCGTCACATGCGTCTCACCCGCAAAGGCATTGATGTCCCACACATGCCGATCCAGCGGCGCCACATTGAAATCCCCACCAATCACATCCGCATCGCTGCCCTTCAACGCATATAAAAAGCGCAGCTTGTAGTCATAGTGCGGGTGCGCAATCTCCCTTCCGTTGGGAACATACACACTTTCGACGCGCACACCGCCGCAGGTGGCTGAGATCGCACGCGCCTCTAGGCCGTTGAAGGAGGGCTGGTTGGCAAACCCCTGGCGCACATCTTCCAACCCGACCCTCGACGCAATAGCCACCCCATTCCACTGGTTCAGCCCCCAATGCGCCACCTCATACCCCTCAAGCGGCGGGAACTCCTTCGTCTTTGTCTCCTGCATCAGTAGAACGTCAACGTCCAGGCGATCCAAAAGGTCAACAACCCGATCCTTCCTCGCCCGTATTGAATTGACGTTCCAGTTCACAATGCGCATGAGTTGCAGTCTAGCGTGTGTACCGATGCCGATGGTGTTCCACAAACCCTAGCTTGTGGTACAGCCCTATTCCCGCCACATTATCGGCGATCACCTGCAAATAGGCAGTGTGCGCTCCTTTCTGCCTGGCCCAGCGCAACATCTCCACACCCAGTGCGGTCCCCAGTCCCTGCCGCCGATACTTTTCCGCCACCTCAACTGCCGAATAACCCAAATACCCATCGGTGATCGTTCCCCTCGTCACCGCCACCGTCTGCCCGTCTCTCACCAGACGCCCAAATCCCATCTCCCCATCAATCGGGCGCAACTCCAACGCGTCAGCGGGAAGCGGTTGCCCACGGAAATGGTACAAATCCAACCACTGCTGATTAGGCTTCTCCAGCAGTTCAAATCCCTCCGCCTGTTCCGGCAAATCCTCCAGATTGCGGGTCATCACAATGATCTCAGGACCCATCGGCACATTTGGGTTCGGCGCAATCCGCTCCGGAATCAACAACGTGGTGGGCAGATTGTGCCGACGATAAAATTCATCAATCTCATCCCACGGAATCGGCACAAACCGCGCACTCGGCCCCAGCGGCGCCGCCGAATTCGACCGCTCCGCAATCCCATCCCCGGCCCTCATCAACCACTGGCCGTCGCTAGTCCATTCCTGATACGCACCCGGAAACGCCTTCGCCGTAGCCTGCTCAATCGCCCTGATATCCCTGTTCATCACGGTTTTCGGCGAAAGTTTTTTCATCACCTGATACTCAGGGATCACGATGTCACCATTCAGCGTGAGCGGATCCAAGCTAGTGACCACACCAATCACCTCCGTATCACTACGGACCACCACGCGATCACCCACTCGGACCGGCTCTTTTCTAAACATCAGTCCCACCCAAACGGATCCGGGTCAACCCCAGGCATCCACGTCTTGCCCCAAGTGTGGTCCCTCAGCACCCGCTTGGCCTGCCGCTTGAACTTGCCAACCAGCACATCTGTGTACACATACCCGTCCAGGTGCCCCACCTCATGTTGGAAGCAGCGCGCAAGGAAGCCAGATGCCTCCAGCTCAATGGGGGCGCCGTGCTCGTCGTAACCGCGTAACGTCACCCTGTGGGCGCGCCACGTTGGCCATGCCTCGCCGGGCACCGACAGACATCCCTCCTCTTCCTCTTCCTGCTCCTCAGACACTTCCAGCGTTGGATTCACTACGCAGCCGCGATGCATCACACCGTCATCATCCGGGCAGTTATACACAAACACCCGCTTGTTCACCCCAACCTGGTTGGCGGCCAAGCCCACGCCGTTGGCGGCGTCCATGGTTTCATACATGTCTGCAATCAGTTCAGAAATATCCTCCGTCACGGGCTCCGTGGGGGTATGCAGCACTGGGTCACCATAGATGACGATTGGGCGAATAGTCATGGCTTACAGTGTAGGCATGGATAGCGACAAACTGCTGGACCTCCTGGCCTTCGAGGAGCAAACCCACCGGAACAAGGAAGAGGCTATCCGCGAGCGCTTTGGCGTTTCACCCGTCCGCTACTACCAAGCGCTCAACATCGCTATCGACGTTCCCCACGTCATGGCTGCCTATCCCTTGCTCACGGCACGCTTGCGCCGGCTTCGAGACGCTAGAATGAACAAACGTGACTGAAAAAACCCTTCCCTTGCGCGGCATGGCCATGATCCTCATCGCCGTTGCAGTCCTTCTGGCGCTCTGGGGCTTGTTCCAAATGCGGACTCCCCAAGAGGAAGTTGTGGCGCAAGAAACTACCACAACCACAACAACTACAGCGGTAGCTCCTCCAGCCGAAACACCACCGCCACCGCCAGGGGTGAAGGTTTTGAACAACTCCACGATCCAGGGCCTTGCGGCATCTGCCGGTGAGCGTGTTTCCGGAATGGGTTGGGAAGTTACGGAGACCGGCAATTACTCGGATGAGATCCTTGCCCAAAACACCGTTTTCTTCGCACCCGGCAATGAGGAAGCAGCCCAGCGCCTTGCTGAACAAACTGGCTCGGTAACCGTTCCACGTGAAGGCGATCCACTGGTGCTTGTCCTTGTTCAGGATTTGCCATGATTTTTCACCCTTCCCCGGCGCCTACCCTCGGAGTGGAGTGGGAGGTCGCGCTCATTGATCCGGTGACTCGAGACTTGGTGCCCCGCGCAGCCGATGTAGTGGCGTATGTGGAGCAGCATTACCCGGAAGTTCACCTCGAGCGTGAGTTCTTGGCGAACACCGTAGAGCTGGTCACCGGTGTGCACAACACTGCAGGCGAGGCCGTTGCGGAACTTTCTACCGCAGTCAAGGCCGTCAAAGAAGCTGCCAGTGAGCTGGGGATTGCGGTTTGGGCCTCGGGCTCGCACCCATTCGCTGACTTCAGGGAACAGCCCCTGAGCGAGAAGGGGCATTACAACGAGATCATCGCGCGCACCCAATACTGGGGAAACCAAATGCTGATCTGGGGTATCCATGTTCATGTGGGTATCTCCGACAAGCAGCGGGTTTGGCCCATCATCAATGCCGTGAACACCATGTACCCGCACATCTTGGCGCTTACGGCGTCTTCGCCTGCCTGGGAGGGCATGGACACCGGGTATGCCAGCAACCGCACCATGCTTTACCAACAACTTCCTACTGCAGGACTGCCGTACCAATTCCAAACGTGGGAGGAATTTGAAGCGTACATGGTGGACCAGGACCGCAGTGGCGTGATCAACCATGTGGGCCAGATGCACTTCGATATCCGCCCAGCCGGAAAGTGGGGCACGATTGAAGTCCGAATCGCGGACTCCACCTCTGATCTTGGGGCGCTGGCCGCGTCGGTAGCTTTCACCCATTGTCTTGTTGTGTATTTTGACCGGCTGTATTCCGCCGGGAAGCCGTTGCCCACGCTGCAGGATTGGCACCTGCGTGAGAACAAGTGGCGTGGTGCTCGCTATGGTTTGGATGCGATTGTGATTACCAGCCGTGAAACCGACGAGCGCCTGGTCACTGACGACCTGCGCGATTGGGTTGCCCGGTTGGAGCCGATCGCGCGGGAACTTGGTTGTGTGCAGGAGTTGCATGGAGTCCTCCGTATCATTGATGAAGGGGCTTCTTACCAGCGTCAACGTGCAAGTTTTGCAAGCTCTGGGGATTGGGTCCAGGCCGTGGATATGGAGATTATTTAAAGAATTGCGCCTCCATGTTTCTTAGGGTGTAGGTCTTCTTCCGCAGGATTGGGGCTAGGGGACCTTCGGGGTGAGTGTGGATGGTGGAGCCGTCGGGCATGACCCACTTCACCGCGAAGGAGTCTGGATCAATGCTCGCGGAGACGATGCGGCGAGTTTTCATGATGTGATGCTCGCGGCACAGCGATTGGGCGTTGTGGATGCTGGTCGCGCCGCCTTGGCTGAAGGGGACCACGTGGTCAATGTCTGCGTTGCGCGCGGAGCGGCCGCAGCCGGGGAAGCGGCAGGTGCCGTCGCGGCCCCGGATTTCTGCCTTTTGCTGAGGCGAGAAGTGGTAAGTGCCGCGGGCTGTTTCGCAAGGACCCTGTACCGTGGCGTCCTTCAGCAAGGATGCGATTTCCTCTTCCCAGAAGTGTGAATCTTCCGTGGATACCGTGCCATCGCCCTTGTAAAGGTGCAGGTTGACGTTCATTTTCACCTTTGCATCCAGGAGGTGGCGGAACGCGGTAGGGGCATCGCAATGCTTGCGCTTTTGGATCAATTCGATTGTGCGCTGGAAGAGCAGCATTGTGTCGTGTTTGAGCCGCATGTTGCAGGTGCTGAGCGGGCGTGAATCATCAATCTTGATGTTAAGGGATTCTTCCTTCTCTTCCTTCATTGGCATTAGCCGCTTGCGTATGGCCTGAGCTCGGGTTTTAAGTGTTCTGGCTGTTGGTAAATCTTGCATTGGTGAGCGCGGAAGTAGCGCTTTGAGTATGCGTTCGTCGAATTCTGCCCAAAACTCTTTGGATAAGCCCCGCATGCAATCGATTATCCCGCGGATCCGGTCAATATCCATGATCCAAGTTGCCTCCACAAAAGCTCGCAGTTTTGGCAGGTTGCGGAGCTCGTAGATGGCAAACAGTGCATTGCGCACGTTGTATGGAGATTGCCCCGTGCGCGTTGCGATTGTGACAGCTAACGCGGGTAGATCTACATCATCTGCCCCCTCCAAATGTGCTGCGTAGAGCTCGTAGGTGACCTTGTTTACGGTTCGTTGTGCGATTGCTATTTGGTCATCAGAAGCGCTGACCGCGTAGAAAGGATCAAGCGTCATTATTCCCCCTTATTCGAACATTTGACCTAAGTGTAGGTTGGCCAACGCTATTTGGCAAGGGGTCTGGAAAATGGCAGGTGGGAAAAGTTTATGTAACTAGAGTGGCTGATGAGACTTACGTTTTTTCACTTGCGTCACACAAACTTTTCCTACGGCATACCCGAGCATCCATAGGAAACCGGCGCCGATGAATCGAAGGTTGAGGAGGTTGCTAGGATCGTCGGCGTGGTTCCAATACACCATGCTTCGCCACGCGACGGCGGAGGAGTAGGGGGAAAGGAAAAGGATGAGAGCTGCAAAAATGCCAACACTGGAAAGGTGTTTTAGTGGCCAAGGGAGATTCGCGCGGAGGTTGTCCAGGCGAACTATGAGCCACACACCAATCGGAATCACCCACACCCAGTGGTGGAACCAGGAGAATGGTGAGATGAGGCAGGCGGTAATTCCGGCGAACCCCATCGCGAGCACCATGTTGCCGCTGAGATGGATTGCCCATACGGCAACTGCAAGTGTGATAAGTACACAGACCAGCCAAATTGCCGTGCTATTGACGTCGAAGGTACGTTCGAGTAGGCTCCGAATCGATTGGGCACCAGGATTTGAATGTTCGCCAACACGAGAGGAGTTAAAAATGGCGTAGGTCCAAAATCTATGTGCATCGGGGACAGTCAGATAGCCGATCGCTACAGTAGCCAGGAACGTACCAAAGCTCACCGCTGCGGCAGTCCAACGGCGCTTGATCAGGAATACAATGCCAAAAAACGCGGGGGTGAGTTTCAGCCCGGCTGCCAGGCCCACGCCAATTCCGGCAAAGCGATTCTTGGGGAGGAAATCCAGGGCAACTAAGGCCATGAGGATGAGGTTGATCTGGCCGTAGTGGAAGCTGCCATGCACGGGGTCAAGCGCGAGCGCGCCAACAGCAAGAGTGACGCCAAGCGCAGCGACGGTGGGCGTGATGCGTTTGCCGAGGTGCTGGAAGCACAGCAGAATTACGGCGACCAAACTCATGAAGTTCAGGCCTTGCCAGAACACAGTGACGATCCCATCTGACATCGGCGCGAGCTGCGCAAAAAGGGTGCCGGCAAAGGGTGGATAGGTAAAGGGAAGGCCTGGGACAAAGTCACCGTCGTAGAGGTTGCCACCGTCTGCGAGCTGCCGTCCAGCCAGGACGTACACAGCAAGGTCCGGCGGGAGCCATTGCGTGATGCTGTCTTTGATCGGGAGGGTTGATTCGCGCAGCAGCACCCAAAACGCAAAGAGACTAGAAATGAGTAGCACTATTTCCTCCTTCGGGCGGCAGGTTCATCGTTGCGGGAAAGTTCCCCATACAAGCCTTCGCGACGCGCCAATCGCCCCAGTCGCTGGGCCGTCACAGGGCTTGTCACTAGAGCAAAGAGAATGAGGAGGACAAGAATGCCGAGGTCACCACGCTCGGCAACGGAGAAACTTTCGCTGCCGATCACGCGAATGCCAGCGCCACCTACGGTGAGCACAAGCCCCAAGGTTTGAGGCTTGGTGATTACGTGGATACGGGAAAGGGTATCGGGGAAACGGTTCAGTCCAATGGCTGCAGCAAGCACGAGGACTGCGCCGATGGAAAGCATGATGAGGGAGATGATATCGGTCATCGGGCACCGTCCTTCTTGCGGAAGCGGGAAATCGCGATGGTGGAGATGAAACCAAGCAGAGCGATCACTAGCATGGCGTTTGCCACGGTGGTGTCGAGCGACCAACAAATGTAGGTGGCAAAGGCACATTGCAGCATTGCTGTGGTGGCGTCGAGCCCAAGAAGGCGGTCCATTGAGTTGGGGCCCACGATGATGCGATAGGTGGTGAGGATAAACGCCACGCTGAAAATGCAGGCGATGATCGTTAGCGCAATCTCATACATTATTCAAAAGTCCTGATCAGGCGGCGTTCAAATTCGGCAATTTCCGCGAAAGCTTTATCAATCTTGCTGTGAGAGGAGGCATCCAACAAATGAACAGTCCATGTGCGGTTTGCGAGGTCAATGTCAGTCACGGTTCCACCGGGCTGCAGGTTGTAGAGGGAGGTGGCAATGGTGAATACGAATTCGCTTTCCACGCGCATCGGAACCTTAATGATGGCGGAATGCGGGGTCCGCCACAGCGCCAACCAGCCAACCTGAATGGAGGCCACAACGAGCTGCCAGGCCCATTGCGCAATCAAGATGATGAGGGAGCCCACGTGGATGCGGAGCTGCCCTATGGGAAGCTTTGGCAAGGGGAGAACGTAGTGGACAAACACGCCCACCAGCAGGCCGGCTACTACGTTGCCGATGGTGAGCTCGCCCATGAGCATCACCCATAAGACGATGGTCCAAAGGATTTTCATTGGATTCCCTCCGTCTGGCGCTGGTCGATGGTGTCCGAGCCGTCGTCAAGGCGTTCTTGTTCTAGGGTACGGCCGGGTTCTTGGTTGCCAAGAACAGCGGTTCGATAGATCGAGATGTCTTGGGCTGTGGCCGCGGCTCGGCTGGTGATGCCAGAAACCGGCCCGGCAACCACCGAGACACCAAGGGAGGTGATCACCAGGGCCGCAGTGGCCGCGACCATGCCTGTTGGAGCCTTGCCGACGTCGTCACGCTCTTCAAGCTTGACCTCATCGGTGACTTCATAGAGCACACTTGGCCGTGCCATGGCGGTGGACTCGGGGGCGTCTTTGCGGTCGCGCCAGAAGGCTTTGGCCCAGACCATGACCATTGTGTACAGCGTCAGGAGGGAGGTGATGATCGCGCCGGCGACCATGATCCACGGCATTGCCCCACCCTTGGCGGCGGCGGCTTCCACAAGGATGACCTTGCCCAGGAAGCCGGAGAAAGGCGGGATTCCGCCCAGGTTAAGTGCGGGAATGATGTAGAGCAGGCCGAGGATGGGGAAGCTGCGCGCCAGGGAGCCGAGGCGGCGCAACGAGGAGCTTCCGGCTTGGCGTTCAATGAGTCCGACCACGAGGAAGAGGGCAGTTTGCACAAGGATGTGGTGAACGGCGTAGAAGATCGCGCCGGAAAGCCCTTGTTCGGTGCCAAGGGAGACGCCGAGGATCATGTAGCCGATATGGCTCACGAGCGTAAAGGAAAGGAGACGTTTGATGTCGTTTTGGGCCATTGCGCCGAGGATGCCCACCAGCATCGTGCTGAGGGCCACCCACATGAGGAGGGTGTCCAGGGTGCCGTCGGTGAACACAACGGAGCGCATGCGGATGATGGAGTACACGCCCACCTTGGTGAGCAAACCGGCGAACACGGCGGTGACCAGGGAGGGGGCGGTGGGGTAGGAGTCTGGGAGCCAACTGTCCAGAGGGAAGACGGCGGCTTTGATGCCGAATGCGATGAGTAGGACGGCGAAGATTGCGGTGTGGATGCCGGATTGCCCCATGCGTTCGGAGATCTGCGCCAAGTTCAGCGTGCCCACGGCGGCGTACACCAGTGCGATGCCGATCAGGAACACAACAGAGGAGGCCATGGAAACCATCACATAGCCAACACCTGCGCGCACACGGGCAGCGGAGGCAGAGAGTGTGAGGAGAACGTAGGACGCAACGAGGAAAACCTCGAAGCCCACATACAAGTTGAAGAGGTCCCCGGCCAGGAAGGAAAGGTTTACGCCCATGGAAAGCAGCAGGTAGGAAGGCAGGAAGACGGCCACGGGTTCGTCTTTAGAGCCGTCGCGCACACCTTGGCCGATGGCGTACCAGAACACGCAGAACAGCACCATCGCGGAAACCAGAAGCATCAGTGTGGAGAGGCGGTCCGCTACCAGTGTGATTCCAATGGGGCCGTCCCAACCGCCGATCTGGATGGTTTGGATGCCTTCCTGGTCCACGTAGTACACCATGTAGGCAGAAAGGACGATCATGAAAAACAGCGTGCCAAGTGCAACCCAACGCTGAGTTCTTGGGTAGCGAGCGAACGCCAGCGACAACGCTGCGGCGATCGCAGGCGCAATGATCGGAAGGGGAAGTAGGAGGGTAAACATCAATCCTCGCTCACTGGGGCTTCAAATGACTTTGGGCCGAAGGAGTCGCCGCGGTCTGTGAGCCGGCCGGTGGTGGGGTCGTCGGAGGCGTCGTGGTCTGGGGCTGCGGAGGCGACAGGTGGGCGCGCTGCGACTGCTGCATCCTCGGTGTCGTCTTCGATGATGTCCTCGGTGCGGTATCGGTATGCGCGGTAGGCGAGAGCCAGGATGAAGCCAGTCAAGGCCATGGAGATAACGATTGCGGTGAGGATCATGCCTTGAGCAAGAGGGTCCGCAACTTGTTCGCCGTAGATTTCGGAGTCGCGGTACTTGATTGGTGGGCTGCCTGGGGAACCACCGGCCATGAGGAGGATGAGGTTCACGCCGTTCCCGAGCAGGAGCAAGCCCATCATCATTTTGGTCATTGCGCGGTCAAGGACAAGGTACACGCCGGCGGAAATGAGTACGCCGGCCATGAGAAGGAGGGAGAAGTTTACTACCATTGCTTCACCTTCTGACGCATCTTGCGGGCACGGTCGCGGGCGCGTTGCTTACGCATCTCCTCGTCCTTGTCCAACTGGCCGCCGAGGGAGTGGAGGATGGACAGTACAAGTCCCACCACGATGAGGTACACGCCAAGGTCAAAGAGCAGGGCGCTGGCAATGTGGACGCTGCCGATGTCCCACACGAAGGAGGTGAGAGGCGGGTAGCCCAGCAGCATCGGCCATACGGCGGCGGCTGCTGAAGCGAGTAGGCCAAGGCCGAGCAGTTTCGACGGGTCCACGGGCAGTGCCTCCTCAAGTTCGTCGGGACCCCCGGCGAGGTAGCGCAGGGTGAGGGCCAGTGCTGCGACGAGACCTCCGGCGAAGCCGCCACCAGGGGCGTTGTGGCCTGCGAAGAAGAAGTAGATGGAGAGCACGATCATGGTGGGGAAGAGCATGCGGGTGACAACGTCCACCATGATGGAGCGGTTGCGCATCTTCTCGGAGTCGTTGCGCGCGGCCAGCCAGCGGCGCCCGGAGGTGACGGTGGGGCGTCGGGAGGCGCGGTGGAAGTCGCGGGTGCGGAAGACCAAGGAGGCGATTCCGATGGCGGCGATGATGAGGACGGTGATCTCGCCGAAGGTGTCCCAGGCGCGGATGTCCACCAGCAGGACGTTGACGGCGTTGGCGCCGTGGCCGATTTCGTATGCGAGGTCGGGGATCTTCACTGCGATGGGTTCCGTGGTTCGGGCGTTGATGGCGAACACGGTGAGGATCATCACGGAGAGGCCAACGGCGATGGAGAGCCAGGCGCGGAAGCGGTTGGATTTGGGGTCTTGCTTCCATTGGGTTTCGGCTGGGAAACGGCGCATAACCAGCATGAAGACCACAACGGTGGCGGTGTCTACGAGGAGTTGGGTGAGCGCCAGGTCCGGTGCGCCTTGAAGGGCAAAGATCATTGCCATGGCGTAGCCGGTGATGCCCACGAGGATGAGGGCGGACAGGCGGTTTGACTGCACCGTGGCTGCAATGGCCACGGCGATTGCAACGAATGCCACAACTGCTTGGGTGGGATTGTCCCAGAGTTGCATGCGGACGTCGTTACGCTCCCCGAGCAGGAGCGTGACCAGCGGGAGAACGGTGAGCACCGCGAAGATGATGCCGAGGTTGATCACCAGGGAGCCGCGTTGGGTGGAGGCGGTGAGGCGGAGGGAGAGGGCGCGGAGGAAGTCGAGGACGGAGTCGTAGGCCACGTTTGCGTCGCCGAGCGCCGGGGTGCCGTTGTGGAGCTTGGCAATTTGGGTGCGCTGCCAATGCATGATGCTACCTGCGACGATGATAATTGCGGAGAGGAGCAGCGGAATGGTGAAGCCGTGCCAGAGCTCCAGATGGGCACCTTCCACATGGGTGGTGATGAGGAAGTCCAGGCCAACAGGTGCAATGCCAAAAACCACGGTAAGCAAGGCAAGAACTGCAGGTGAGAAGTATTGTAGGGCGGTAATTTTGTGCATCCCTGCAACGGCTTCACTGGGTTCCTTGCCGCCGAAGGCGTAGAGAAAACGCAGGGTGTAGGCCATGGTGAGCACGGAGCCCAGGACAAGCCCCACCAGCAGTATCTGTCCAGGCAGGCCCACCAAAAGTTCTTCGTGCAGTACAGCGTCCAGTGCAGTTTCCTTTGCCACAAAGCCGAACAGCGGCGGGATGCCGGCCATGGAAGCTCCTGCGATCAGGGCGAGCACGAACAGCAATGGCTCCTTGCGCCCGAGGCCGGAGAGTTTGCGCAGGTCGCGGGTTCCGGAGGCGTGGTCGATGAGGCCCACCACCATGAACAGGCACGCCTTGAATAGTGAGTGGGCGAATGTGAGCGCAAGGCCGGCCAGCATGGCGTCCCGTGAGCCGATCCCCACGAGCGTCATGATGAAGCCCAATTGGCTTACGGTGCCGTATGCCAGGACCAGCTTGAGGTCGTTTTGGCGCAGTGACATCCACCCCGCCATCAGCATCGTAACCACACCCAGCGGCAAGATGACCAGGTGCCATGCGGGGGCAAAGTTGAAGTCGGGGGAGAGGCGGGCCACCAGGTAGATTCCGGCCTTCACCATCGCCGCGGAGTGCAGGTAGGCGGAAACTGGGGTGGGGGCGGCCATCGCACCAGGCAGCCAGAAGTGTGCGGGGGCGATGGCGGATTTGGAGAGTGCACCGGCGAGGATGAGCACCATCGCGGCGGAGATGTACGGTACGCCTTCGAGCTGGGCATTTGGAATGTCGGAAAGCTGCCACACGCCGGTTTGGGTGCCGAGGAGAACGATGCCCACCAGCATTACTAGGCCGCCAAGTGCAGTAATCATGAGCGCTTGTGTGGCGCTGCGGCGGGAGGAGGCGCGCTCGCCGTAGTAGCCCACCAGCATGAAGGAAAGCACGGAGGTGATTTCCCAGAAAACGTACATGAGCAGGAGGTTGTCGCTGATCACCAGGCCGTACATGGCAAACGCAAAGCCCACCATCTGCCCGGCGAAAAAGCGCAGGCGGCGCGGGGCTGAATCAAAATAGCCCCAGCAATACAGAAGGACAAGCGTGCCGACGCCCAAAATGATCACACTAAACAGGGCTGCTAGGGAGTCCAGGCGTAGGGTGAGGTTGAGATGCGCCTGGGGCATCCATTCATAATGGGCGGTGAGGGCGCCTCCGTCTGCAAACGTCCCTCGCGCAAACTCACGCAGGATCCAAAGTAATCCGCCGAGCGGGACAAGGGAGAGCAGGCCAAAGGCGGGGCGGCCAAGAATTTTCACGAGCACGGGTGCCGCGATTGAGGCAGCAGCGAGCAGCAGCAGCAAAAGCACCAAGTTCTTCCTTACTCATTTCGGGACACACCTAGCCTACCTGAGTCGTTCACCGGCGGCGCTGAGGGCTGCGGCCACAGATTGCGCATTGCTGCCACCAAAACCAACGGCCCATTTCTTGGTGTTGTTGTGGCAGGCGTAGATGAACGTCACGGTTGCCTCAAAGATTTCGCACTGGTGGAACTTGAGGATCTCTACGCGCCGGCCGGCATCGGCAAGCAAGTGAGTGCAGGCGGAGACTGGGCCGGAGGCGATGATGGTGTGCTCAACGCCGGAAACGGTTGCGTGGTAGGCGTTGTGGAAGCCGGGGAGCTTTTGTTCTGAGTGGATTTGGACGCGCACGCTGGCGGCTGGTGCATAGGTTGCCATGAAGGTGCGCCATTGCATGCCGGCGGCTTCTTCCGCCAAACCTTTGGGGAGGTTGCGGCCAAAGCGGGCAAAGAAGGGGTCTGTGATGGCGATCAGAGCTTGCATTGAAGTGGTCCTTAGTTGGTGGTGGAGCCGACTCCGTGTTGCTGGGGTGTTACCGACTACTTCCCGGTACGTGGGGAGCCGGTTCCCACCGCCGAGTACGTAGCCCAAGGCACTCGGGCTACTGGTACGGCGCTAAGGTTCATCACAAATGCAAACAGTAATCCCCGTCACATCAGGGTGCAAGCTGTGTCACACTTTTGGGGGTGTCCCGTATTGCAGCAGGAAGGCGGCCTCGGCCACGGCGATGTCCCGGATCTCGTTTGGATCCACGGACTCATTGGGGGAGTGGATCACGGCCAGTGGGTCCTCCACGCCAAAGAGCACAAGTTCCGCTTGGGGCGCAACCTCCAGCAGCTCGGCGCACAGCGGAATGGAGCCGCCGGAACCCTGCTTCACGGTTTCTTGTTTGCCGTAGGCTGCGGCCAGGCAGGAATCAAACAGCGCAACGCCTGGGCCGTCTAGCTTGGAGGCAAAGGGGGCGTTTACGTCTTCAATATCAACGGTGAGCTGTACATTCCATGGGGCGTGAGTGCGCAGGTGCTCGGCCAACTTGGCGGCCACCTCGCTGGCGTCCATTCCGGCAGGCACGCGCAGGTTGAGGCGCGCGGTGGCGGTTGGTGGCACGGCGTTTACGGCCTGCTCAACGGGGGTGGAGGTGAAGCCGGTGATGCTGATGGCAGGGCGCGCCCACACCATGTCTGCCGGATCGTCCTCATTGGTGCCCATGATGTCCACTCCATCACGGATGCCGGCGTCTTTGCGGAACATCTCCCGCGGGTAGCTCACGCCTGGCCATTTGGCCATGGTGTCCACGCCGTCAATTTGGGTGCGGCCGTGCTCGTCGCGCAGGGAGTCGAGGATACGAACCAGTGCGGCTACGGCGTCGGGAGCGGCGCCGCCGAAGGAGCCCGAGTGTACGGCCGCGTGCAGCGTGTCCACGGTGACGCTGAGCTGAGCGCCGCCCCGTAGCGACGTTGTCAGCGTCGGCACGCCCACCTGCTGATTGCCAGAGTCTGCGATCAGGATCATGTCTGCCTGGAAGAGCTCGGGCTGGGCCTTGATGAGCGCGGAAAGCTCCGCGCCGCCCTGCTCCTCCGAACCTTCGACCAGGAATTTGATACCGACGCCCGTGCCGCCGAGCTCAGCGACGGTGCGGAGGGCGGCGAGGTGCATCACGAGGTTGCCCTTGCAGTCTGCGGCGCCGCGGGCGTACCAGCGGCCCTCGCGCTCAGTGAGCTCATTCGCGGGCGTGATCCAGGCGGCAGGATCGCCAGCGGGAACCACGTCGTAGTGGGAGTACAACAGCACCGTTGGCTGGCCCGGCTCGGCAGCCTTGGTGCCAATGAACGTTGGCGTGTTGGTGCCGATGATCGAGGGCAGCTCAGTGACCTCTAGGCCAACTGAGGCCAGCGCCTGCTTCACCCAGGCGGCGGCCTGTGCGTGATCCGCGGCGTCTTGCTCAGTGGAATGTACTGAGTGGAAGGAGGTGATCTCCGCGAGGTCGGTGAAAATCTGGCTGCGTTGCGCCTCAACGAGGGGGCGGATGCGTGAAACGGAATCAGATATAACAGTATCCATGCCTTCCCAGCGTACTCCTGTGCCTTGCACTCGCCACCCCTGACTGCTAAAACGGGATTAGCACTTGCATAGATGGAGTGCCAGAAGTGGGTGAGGGTAGGACCACACTCAGCCTTCCCGTGCCGTCGCGGGCGCCTACTTGGAACACATGGACGTGAGTGTCGTCTCAATATATATAAGGAGTACGAAACTTATGGCTAAGATCATCGCCTTCGATGAGGAAGCACGCCGCGGCCTCGAAAAGGGCCTGAACACCCTGGCAGACGCCGTGAAGGTAACCCTGGGCCCCAAGGGCCGCAACGTGGTTCTGGAGAAGAGCTGGGGCGCGCCAACCATCACCAACGATGGTGTGTCCATCGCCCGAGAGATCGAGCTGGAAGATCCATACGAGAAGATCGGCGCTGAGCTGGTCAAGGAAGTTGCAAAGAAGACTGACGACGTAGCCGGCGACGGCACCACCACCGCCACAGTGCTGGCTCAGGCGCTGGTGCGCGAGGGTCTGCGCAACGTTGCAGCGGGTTCCAACCCAATGGGCATTAAGCGCGGCATCGAGCAGGCGGTTGCAAAGGTCACCGAAAACCTGCTGGCTTCCGCAAAGGAAGTGGAGACTGAGGAAGAGATCGCCGCTACCGCCGGCATCTCCGCTGCGGACCCAGCGATCGGCGCACAGATTGCAAAGGCAATGTACGCCGTGGGTGGCGGCAAGCTGAACAAGGAATCCGTGATCACCGTTGAGGAGTCCAACACCTTTGGTGTGGACCTTGAGGTCACCGAGGGTATGCGCTTTGATAAGGGCTACATCTCCGGCTACTTTGCAACGGACATGGAGCGCCTTGAGGCGGTGCTGGAAGACCCATACATCCTGCTGGTGTCCGGCAAGATCTCCAACATCAAGGAACTGCTGCCGCTGCTGGAGAAGGTTATGCAGTCCGGCAAGCCACTTCTGATCGTGGCTGAGGACGTGGAGGGCGAGGCCCTTTCTACCCTCGTGGTGAACAAGATCCGCGGCACCTTCAAGTCTGTAGCAGTGAAGGCACCAGGCTTTGGTGACCGCCGCAAGGCACAGCTCCAGGACATCGCAATCCTCACTGGCGGCCAGGTTATCGCAGAAGAGGTTGGCCTCTCCCTGGAGACCGCTGATCTGCCGCTGCTGGGCCGCGCGCGCAAGGTTGTGGTGACTAAGGACGACACCACCATTGTTGAGGGTGCAGGCGACCAGGCTCAGATTGAGGGCCGCGTGAACCAGATCCGTGCGGAGATTGAGAACTCTGACTCTGAGTACGACCGCGAGAAGCTGCAGGAGCGCCTTGCAAAGCTGGCCGGCGGCGTTGCCGTGATCAAGGTTGGTGCAGCAACTGAGGTGGAGCTGAAGGAGCGCAAGCACCGCATTGAGGACGCCGTGCGCAACGCCAAGGCTGCGGTTGAGGAAGGCATTGTGGCTGGCGGTGGTGTAGCCCTGCTGCAGGCTGCAACCGTGCTGGAAAATGACCTGGACCTCACCGGCGACGAGGCAACCGGCGTGAAGATCGTGCGCGAGGCACTTTCTGCGCCACTCAAGCAGATTGCCCACAACGCTGGCCTGGAGCCAGGCGTGGTTGCAGACAAGGTTTCCAACCTGCCAACCGGACAGGGCCTCAACGCCGCTACCGGCGAGTACGTGGACCTCATGGCTGCGGGCATCAATGACCCAGTGAAGGTAACCCGCTCTGCGCTGCAGAACGCGGCCTCCATTGCTGCGCTGTTCCTCACCACCGAGGCAGTGGTGGCTGACAAGCCAGAACCAGCAGCTCCTGCAATGCCAGGCGCTGATGAGATGGGTGGCATGGGCTTCTAAGCTCTACGCTGCGAGCCGCCTAGGGGAGCCCCTGGGCGGCTTTTCTCATGCCATATGTGTTGTTCCCAATAGTGGATTGAGCACGGCGTGTCTAGCGCCGATTGTGCAAACGATTGCCGCTGGCATTGCCTGAGCGGCACCTAAGAGCCTATTGGACGTGGATTTTGTGAAAATTGAGGCCTGTGGGGCACTGGTAAAGATATTTTTCTAAAAATTTTTCTTACCCTAATACGGGGTTATTGCTGCATTTTTGCGGACTGAACGGGTTGCGAATCAGTAACGATATCCTTGGGTTTTGCTGAAAACGGCTGTGAGTTCGCTTGTTACAGTGGCGTAGGCCACACTCAAGGTGTGGGGCAATCTTTGGCGAATTGACTAGCGAACGCTTGCAGACGGTGTTAGTGTTCCTAATCGAGCCACTGAGATGAGGCGCGAGCCAATAGAAACTCGGTGGGATTCCGGTCCACTCTTGGCCTCGCGCCGAGAACTTACTTCTAGGAGTACTTATGTCTTCTGATCTGTACAACTCTTTCCACGGACTCTTCTCCTTCTGGTGGGAGAACGACCTGGGCAAGGTCTTCGCCGACGCTTCCAAGGGCTTCGCTGCTCTCTTCAACACCGTTCTCGAGTTCACCGGCCAGCAGGCTGTTCCTAACGTACTCGGCGGCAAGTAATCTAGATTCCCTCTAGATCGCCATAAATTTCACTCTTTCAAGGAGATAACATGGACTTCACTCAGATCCTCAACAACATCGTTCTCGGCCTCTCCCGCCTCGGTGACTTCATCAACGGTTACAGCGCAATCCACCACGTGGTTGCAATCGTTGAGTCCCTCCCTTACTTCGGTTCTTCCGTTGTGGAGACTGTTTTCTCCGCCGGTAAGTAATTAGCCGGTAGGGGATCGTCGAACGATCTTGCAGTGGCCCGCCTAGGCATCGTCTAGGCGGGTTTTCGCTTTGTTTGTGCCCCGAAGGTAGACCTGCTGGTAAGGGGCTCGTGATTAGGTCTTGTGTCTGAGCGTTCGGCCATACCTTTGGTATTTGTGAGTTGGGGCAATTTCTGCATAATTTATGCAGATTTAGTAGATTTGGGCTACTGTTGGGTCATGTTGCTCTCTATGGCTATCAGTAATTTTCGTTCTTTTAGGGATGAAGCTGTGCTCGACCTGCAGCGGCGGGGGTTTACAACGAAGCACCCTAAAGCTGGGTCTACATGGCAAGAGAGCACTTGGCGCAGGGCGGCGCTATTTGGACCAAACGCTGCAGGAAAGTCTAACTTCCTTCTTTCAATGGGACTCTTGAATCAGGCGGTCAAGCATTCCCTCCTTCGTCCAGAGCTCACGAAGAGGCTGAGGGATCCGCATTTAGGGCATATCGAGGAACCGACGCAATTTGAACTCGAGTATGTGAGTGACGATATTCGTTATCGCTGGAACCTTATTCTTGATGACGAAGGGGTTGTTGAAGAATCATTGTTTGCAAGTCCGGTTGCGCACTGGAGGAAAGTGTTTGTGCGGCGTCGGAGTGAAATTAGCTTTGGAAATGAGATAGGCCTGCCGATTGCGGGAAAAGAGAATATTTCGCAGTTTCTCCGCCCTTGGGCGTTGACGCTATCCGCTTGGCGGACCGTGAAGTCGCCTGGCACTTACAGTGGTGCGATTGATTGGTGGAGGACATTTTTTCCGCTGATCCTTTCAAGCGATAAAGATCAAACTGCCCGTCACCAGTGGTTGGTTGAAATGGCTCAGTCGAATCGTAAGTGGCTTAGCATCTTGCGAAAAGTAGTGATGGTAGCGGACGTCGGGATCCAAGATGTGGGCATTGCGAAACACGCGCCTGAAGATGTGAAGAAAATCTACGCAAGAGTCAACGAGGATACTGCAGAAGATCAGGTGCACCTAGATGGTGAAGAACTGGAGGCTCTAGCCCGGCACCTTGTTTTTCACCATGGCAGTGGTGCAGGTGGGTTTTCGCTGCCTGAACATGAGGAGTCCTACGGAACCAAAGCGTGGTTAGATCTTGCCATTCCTGCGCTTTTTGCGCTTACCTTTGGCGGTGTCCTGTCTGTGGATGAGATCGATGGATCTTTGCACCCGTTGCTAGTTCGGGAGCTAGTTGAATTTTTTGCTGATCCACATCTGAATACAAGAGGTGCGCAGTTGCTTTTCAGTAGTCACGACCTCACGTTGCTTGGGAATCATCCTGACTCCCCATTGGATCGCGGGGAAGTATGGTTTGTTGAGAAGGCTGATTCTTACTCAGAATTGTTTGCGCTTGATGAGTTCCCCGTTCGGGAAGCCCACAACATCGAGAAGCGCTACCTTCAAGGCCGTTATGGTGCGGTGCCTTTGCCGGCTTCGGGCGATTTTGTTGAGATTCTTGATGAACTTCGTTCGGACTACAAACTGGATTAGGCTGGGGGAACGGCGATGGGCAAGAGTAGCAAAAGGCGAGGGGCGGCAAGGAGCCGCAAAGAGAAGCTTCCTGTTCTCATCATCTGTCAGGGGGAGAAGACGGAAAAGCATTACTTTTCAAGGCTAAGGCAACATCATCGAATACCTCACGTCAAAATTACGCCTTCACCCGAGTCGCCTGAGACCATCCTGGATGAACTTCAACGGGGTAGCAGGCGTGGCGGCGGTGATTCCTATTCATACGTCTTCATCGTTGTCGATTGCGACGAAACTACTCAGGCGCAATTTGCAAAGGCATTTGCGATGGCCACGAGGCTTTCGACGAAGCAAACCCAATACCGGATTGTGGTTTCCAATGAGTGCTTTGAAGTGTGGTTGTTGGCGCACTTTGAGGACGTGAAAAATAAGCATCTGTCTCGAGGTCAGCTTCAGGATCGCCTGGTGGAGTTAGGTGCAGTCAATAAGGCAAAGCCGAAACACTTGGAACATACCTTTCCAATCGAAAAGCATGCTGTGGCAACTGAGAACTGTAAAGAAATCGGGTTTGATGAGATCGGGAGTCCCAACAGCTCCGCAGTTCCATTGTTGGTTGAATTGCTCACTTCTCGATAGTAGAGGTTTAGGTGACAACTCCTATGCATGTCCACCACGTTGCTTCGGGGACATAGGAAAACACCACCCGCCACACCAGTCACAAAAACTTTTGCAACGCCTCCGCAGTCACCTTCACACTCACAGGGGGAGAAAATGTTTCCCACTGCTGCGCCAAGGTTGCTGCAAAGGGCTAAAATTGACTCATGGCTGACAATGAAAATGACCTCCCAATCATCGACCTAGCGGCAACCGAGGGGTACATTGTCGATGACTCCGATGAGGACGATCCCGTCCTGCTCAAGCCGAACGGCGAGCCGATTGAAACCTGGCGGGAAAACTATCCTTACCAGGAGCGGATGACTCGCGAGGAGTACGAGCACACCAAGCGCGCGCTTCAAATTGAACTGTTGAAGTGGCAAAACTGGACCAAGGATACGGGCCAGCGCCACATCATCCTGTTTGAGGGGCGCGACGCAGCAGGCAAGGGCGGCACCATCAAGCGCTTCAACGAGCACCTCAACCCTCGTGGTGCCCGTACCGTTGCTTTGGAAAAGCCTTCGCCACGGGAATCCACTTCTTGGTACTTCCAGCGTTACATCCAGCACTTCCCATCTGCGGGTGAGATCGTGTTCTTTGACCGCTCCTGGTACAACCGTTCCGGCGTGGAGCGCGTGATGGGTTTCTGCACGGAGTCGCAGCACGCCGAGTTCCTGCGTGAGGTGCCCATGTTGGAAAACATGATTATGGGTTCCGGCATCTCACTCACGAAGTTTTGGTTCTCCGTGTCCCAAAAGGAGCAGCGCACCCGCTTTGCCATCCGCCAGGTGGACCCCGTGCGCCAGTGGAAGCTCTCCCCAATGGACCTGGCCTCACTGGACCGCTGGGACGATTACACCCGCGCCAAGGAAGAGCAGTTCCGCTACACGGATACCGACGAATCCCCGTGGATCACCATCCGCTCAAACGATAAAAAGCGCGCCCGCATCAACGCGATGCGCTACATCTTGAGCAAGTTTGAGTACACCAACAAGGATCACGAGGTGGTGGGTGTCCCCGACCCGCAAATTGTGATGCGCGGCCGCGACCAAATCGGTGATTAGCCTGAGAAAATGCCCCCGTCTAGGGGGCATTCTTTTTTAGTGCCTGCTCAGGGGTCAATGAGTGTAGAACAATAGCGGCACCATCACTCTAGTTCTTAAGGATCACCATGTCCCCAACACCGAACCTTCGCTCAGGCGCAGCGATGCTTGCAACCTCTGCGTTAGCAGTGAGTCTCTTCCATCCAGTTGCGCACGCTCAACCAATGGAAGACGCACCGGCGCTCAACACAAAGGCCGCTGCCCAGGTAGTTTCTCCACCGCCTGGCTCACAAGGCCAATGCAAGGCCTCTGTATCCACTTCAGTGGATCAGGACTCAAATGGGGCTCAACAGAACAAGGGTATTTCCGGCCAGATGTCTATTGGCATCCAAAATTACAAGAGTGCCGCGAACAATTCCTTTACGTTCCGTCCTTGGGTTCGCGCCTACCAAGTCTCTGGGCGTGAAGTCTTGGACGCAAACATCACCTTCCAGGTTGATGGCCCATCTGGCACCTACACAATGGATGCGGTTGTTCCTAAAACTGACCCAGAAATCATCAGTACAGTACCTGTGACCCGAGTGATTGAACCCCCAGCATCCTTCCAAGATGGCGGGCCAGTAACCATCAACCTCGGCGCCTTCAACGCCAAGGGAAGGGGTTGGGGCGCTGCAGATGCCAACGCATCCATGTGGCACATTTACACCCCTTCCGGCAGCGCCGCCGGAGACATCAGTGTTCAAAGCACCGTTGATGTGACCTACAAGCCCATCACCTCAGAAAACGACCGCTGCCAACCCCTTTCCTATGACTACAGCAACGCCACCTCCGTTCCTGCAGGAAATAATCGAGATCTTGGCGTGCAGGTAAACGTAGCTTCTCCTAAAGACGCAGCCAGGATCACCGGCAGCGTGCTCCTCGATGGAGTGCCAGTGGAGGATGCGGAGGTGTTCATTGATGAAAACGGCAAGGTGTACGCCAATTTGCCAAAAGCACTGAGCGAAGAAATTGGAGTCACCGTGCAGTTGGTCGCGGCTCCACGCGAGGGCGATCCTGGTGTGCCGGTGAACATCGGAGACCCTTTCCAAATCCAAGTAACTGCACCAGCTTTTGCGGAATCCAACGAGTTGCTGCCTAATTGGCCGGATGCAACAGTGCGCGCGGGTGAGTCTGTCACCGTTGGTAACGTGGGAATGGCGCTTCCTGCAGGTGCGGAGGTTCTGAGTGCCCAGTTTGCAGACCCTGATGAAGCCGCTGCCAATGGCTGGACACTGGCATTTGATGGTGTTACTCACCAGCTCACGGTCACTGCGGCGCCAGACGCAGAAGCAGGCGATTCCGTCTCCGTACTCGTGGTGGTAAGAGATGCAGACGGCAACGTCATTGCAATTGATGACGCAACAATTACTGTTGCAGAAGAATCCGGGCCGCTGATCATCCCAGTGCCAATTCCATGGAATGGTAGCGGTTCGAGCGCACACCCCACGGGTACGCCAACTCCCCAGCCGCAGGCCTCACAGCTCAAGAGCGTGCAGCCAACCACCACTACTGCAAATGTGGTGCCCAAAGCGAAACCTCAACAGCGAGTGCTTGCCAACACAGGTGTGGCAGGAATTGCCGCCATCACTGCCATTGCAGTCATCGCCGTAATTCTCGGATCGGCACTCATGTTGCGCCGACGCAAGTAGTGCGGCCAGGAAGCTATCCTCCAAAAGCGGCACCAGACAATCCCCCCCAGAATTGTCTGGTGCCACCTGTTTATTGTGCGGGCGCAGGAGCGTAGCTACCAGCGGCACTCAGGCGAGCGGTGGCGTCGAGAAGCATTGCAACCTCTGCCTCCTTGCCGCCTGGGAGCCTGCGCTCGACGATCGGCGTGAACAGGGGCTTTGCTCCGATCATGCCCGCCTCAAAGTCAGCGGCGCCCTGCTGGAGCCTGCGGGTAGCGCGCTCAAGCCAACGATCACGCGCCTCCGAGCCAAGCTGCTGCGCCACCGCTTGCGCGAACACGCCGGGGTGGGCATACACCACCAGCGCACCCACATGGCCAAAGCCCAGTGACGTCAGCGCAGCGGCTTTCACCTCGGGGAGCTGGAGGGGCTCGCGCAGCCACACCAAATTGCGCGCCTTGGGGGCGATCAGGGGATCCACACAGTCCAAGGAAACGTTTGCGGGGATGCGGCTGGTGCGGAAGACGTCGATGATCCCGCCGGTCTGGAACAGCGCCGCGCCCGCCTTGGAGTGGCCGGTGAGCGTTTTTTGGGAGATCACGAACATCGGCTGGTGTGGGTCGCGCCCGATTGCTGGCCAGAGGATGGAATGCAGCTCGGACTCGTTGGGGTCATTGGCGTTGGTGGAAGTGTCATGTTTGGAGAGCACGGTGACGTCGTTGGGGAAAGCCCCAGGCCGCGCAAGCTGCGGGCCAGCGTGGAGTCCACTCCACCAGTGCCAGCGCCCAAGGCGCCAAGGCCCGGCGCGGGGATGGAGGTGTGTGCGCCGTCGCCGTAGGAGGCAGCGTGCGCCACCACCGCATACACCGGCAAACCCAGCTCGGCGGCCAGCGAGCCACGCACCAGCAGGACCGTGCCGCCGCCCTCGCCCTCCAGGAAGCCGCCGCGGCGGCGGTCGTTGGCCCTGGAAATGAAGCGATTATCAATGCCTTGGGCGGTCATCTTTGCCGTTTCCGCGGTGGCGTTCATGTCACCAAAGCCAGTGAGTGATTCCACCTGGACGTCGTCAATGCCACCGGCGATCACCACGTCCGCCTTGCCCAGCCGGATTTTGTCCACGCCTTCCTCAATGGACACCGCCGCGGTGGCGCAGGCGCCGATGGGGTGGATCATGGAGCCATAGCCGCCAACGAGCGACTGCATAGTGTGCGCCGCGATCACGTTAGGCAGCGCCTCCTGGAGGATGTCGCTGGGGCGCTCTTCCCCGAGGAAGCGGCTCACAAACACCTTGTGCAGCGATTCCATGCCGCCGATGCCGGTGCCCTGGGTGGTGGCTACCTTTGTTGGATGCACCGCTTGCAGCAGCTCGGCGGGAGTGAAGCCGGCTTGAGTGAAGGCGTCGATGGCAGTGACCAGGTTCCATACGGCCATGCGGTCGAGGCTGTCCACCATGTTCGCCGGGATGCCCCAGTTCGCGGGGTCAAACCCGTCCGGCATCTGGGCGGCCACGGTGCGGCTCAGCGTTGCCCGGCGCGGCACCCTAGCGGTAGCACCTTTGCGGCGGGTGACTTCCCACTCACCGTCAACTTCCCTGATGGAGGTGAAGTTGGGGTCTGCGGCGAGGATGTCTTCTGCCTCAGCGCGGGTGGGCACCAGGAAGGTGATGTCTCGGTCCAGGTGGACGGTGGTGAGGTCAATGGAACCCTGGTTGTGTAGGTGGTATTTGTCCGTGAGCGTGCGGATCCCGCTGCGTGCCACCACCTCATCGCGGAAGCGTTCAAAGATCTCCGCCTCCGGCACTTCCTGGCCGTCCTCGGTGTACCAGCCTGGGCGTGGGGTATCAGCCCAGCTCACCAGGCCCGTCATCCATGCGAGCTCCAGCACACCCGCGGCGGTGAGGTCACAGGTGCCGTCGCGCCCCAGCCCGTACTCGGCCTCGTATCGAGTGCGCCCGGAGCCCCAGGAGCTAACCTCGCCAACGCCGGCGATCACCACCATGTCTTCCAGGGCAGTTTCGACGCGCCCAAGGCCCGCAATTTCCGCAGGTTGGGTGGGCGAGCTCGCGTTTGGCAGGGCAGGGATGGAGACCGGAGTTTGGCGTGTTTCGCTTGGGGTGTTGGCAGGGGCAAGGGCGCGGATGTCGATGCGCTGCTTGCCGAGGCCGCCGGTGAGGTCCGCCTCGATTGGGGCTTGCGTGGCCTGCTCGCGGGCCTCAGGGGTGGCGAGTTTGAGCAGTTCAGAGGCAATCTCTTGGGTGTCCCATACATGGACGCCGAGTTCGCGCACGGCGGGGATGAGGGCGTCGTTTCCGCTCATGAGGTGTGTGCCTGCTACCCAGCCGATCTGGGCGTGTGCCAGCGTGACTTTATCTGCCCACACCTTCTCCGAGTGCCACTTGGTCACCATGGCGTCTAGGGCTGCCTTGACTTCGCCGTAGGCGCCGTCGCCGCCGAACATGCCGCGGTTTGGGGAACCTGGCAGAACCACATGGCAGCGCTTGGAAATCTTGGCCACGCCTGCCACCATGCGCTCCACAGACCACAAGAGCACCCTCGCCTGAGTTTCGGTGGCAGGACCGGCGTCAGCAAGTGAGCCGGACACCGCGGGAGCGGCGAAGGGGAACATCAGCGTGGGAGCCAGCGCTTCCTTGAGCACCTTGACCTCATTGCCCACCGATTCTCGCTGCTTGGTGCCAATCCACTCAGTGAGGGCATCCACGTCTCGGAAAGAATTGAGGTTGGCGGGGACGAGCCAGAGGGCGGCGCCGGCGCGGGCATGGGTGGCGTAGAGTGTGCGCGCGAATTCCTTGCGGGCTTGGTCCACTTTGGAGGCGGTCATGATCACGGTGGCACCGCCGGCTAGGAGTTGCGCGGCAATGGCCTGTGCGATCGATCCGGGTGCAGCGCCGGTGACGAGCGCTATTTCTTTGGCGTACTGGCCGGGGTCGGTGCTGCGCGCGGTCTGCGCCACCTGTTCCAGTAGCTCTGCGTGCTGTGGGGTGTGGGTGGCCCACCATTCGGCTTGCTCGGCTACTTGTTCGCCGGCGCCATGGAAGTGTTCTACCGGGAAGTCGCGCTGGCCGAGGGCCAGGCGGGTGAGGTCCTCGCGGGCTTGTGCCCAGGCGTCGTCAAAGAGCACGGCGCGCAAGGGGTCAAAGGTGGGGGTCACACTGCGCAGCCAATTGGAGCCGAGCTCGTGTTCCATCGCAGTGAACAGTGCGCTGTGGTCCTCGGGTTCCTCTGCGGAGTGCTCGTGCGCAACGCCGAGCTTTTCCAGCAGGGTGCGGGCGGTGTCTGCGAGTGCTGCAGTCATTTCCTCTGAGTAGGCCTGGAGAGCTGCGGAGTCCACCACCTCGTGGGTGCCCGTGGCTGCCTCGGTGAGGCGCACGCCCTGCCTGTCTGCGACGGCGCGGATGGCAGCGTCGAAAAGCGCTTCTGCCTCGGCCTTTGTGCCTGCTGTAGTTGGGAGCGTGGCCAGGGTGCCGCCGCGGACGGAGTCTTCCTCGCGGGTGCCCAGCAGGAGTTCGGCTTGGACGGCGGGCAGCCAGCTTTGAGGCAGGCCGAAGGCGCCCAGGCGCTGTTCCACCGCCGCCGGTTTGAGGCCGGAGGCGCCGAGGAGCTGGCGCAGGCGGGTGGTGATGGCCTCGCTGAGAACAGGGCCGAACGCCTGGTAGCCGGGGGCGGCGGCGTTCACGCGCTCGCGGAGGGTGGCTACGTCTGCCTCCGCGGCGCCATCGATTGCGGGTACACCGATTTCCACGCTCATGTCCATGAGGAGTTGGTTGCGCCTGGAGGACACGCCGTTGGTGAGGTCTTGGATGGTGTCACCGGGTGTGATCTGCTCCGGGCGGATCTTGTTTTGGTAGGCGAAGAGCACCAAGATGGCGTCTTCAGCACGGAAGTGGAGCTCGCTCACGGAGGCAGCGGTAGGAGTTGGGGTGGGTGCGGCGGCGGAGGAGGGTGCGGCGGAGGTGGGGGCTTCAACTTCTGCCGGCGCCTCCTCCACAACGAGCTCTTCCTCCGCACTCACTGGCGCCGCGGTGACGTCTTCCATGAGGATTTGCGCGAGGTCGCGTTCGGCATTGCGTACTGGCAGGTTCACTCCACGCACTTCCATGGAGCGTTTGGCCAGGTTGGTGAGTGTGGGGCTGGAGGCCAAGCCCACCTCAAGGAGTTCTTCCACGTTGTCAAACAGCACGTCTTGGGTTTCAATCCACCGCACTGGGGAAGCAAACTGCCAGCTCAACAGCGCGATGAGCAGTGTGCGGGCCAGTGTTTGGGGGTCGGTTTCTGTAACGCGCAAGTCTTCCAAGCCGCTGTCTGGAGCGAGCTGGGCGGTGGCGTCCACAAATTCTTGGGTGAGCTCGAAGGGGCGCGCCACGAGGTTGGGGATGTAGCGGCCCACCAGGGCGTCCAGGTCCAAGGTGGCCGGCAGGAGTTCGTTGAGCTTTTCGGCAAAGGCAGCAACGCCGTCGCGCAGCACGCGGGAGTGGAAGGGGACGTCGATGCCAGGCACGATCACCAGCGCCCGTTCGTGTACCTGCGCCGTGCGGGCTTCTAAAGCTGCGAGGCCCGCCTTGGTGCCCGCCACTGAGTATTGCTGGCCAGCGATGTTGTAGTTCACAATCTCCAGGAACTCCCCGGATTCGCGCGCCACCTGGGCAACGTATTCCTCCACGTCCTCGGCAGCCACGCCAAGCATGTTGGGCCGCAGCGCGCCCATGGCGTAATTGGACTCACCGTTGGCGTCGCGGGGAACCAGCGTAGCCATGGCGGAGCCACGGGAGTACACAATGTCTATCACTGCCTCTAGGTCAAAGATGTTCGCCATGCATGCCAGTGCCGTGTATTCACCCAGTGAGTGGCCGGCGTACATGCTGCCGTTTTGCACCACGCCGGCCTCGCGCAGGCGTTGGGTTTGGGCGTAGGCCACCACGGCGAGTGCCACCTGAGTGAATTGGGTGAGGTGCAGCACGCCTTGGGGGTGGCGGAAGGTTTGCTCGCCCACAACGAGGGTGGTGGGGTTGTGGTCCACCACCTCGATGATGGAAAAGCCCAGTGCGGAGGTGGTGTGTTGGTCGGCGCGCTGCCACACGGCGCGGGCGGCTGGTGACACCTGGCGGTCTGCCTGCCCCATCCCTGGGGTTTGGATGCCCTGACCTGGGTAGATGTATGCGGTGCGCTTTGGTGCGAGCAGGCCTTGGGCTTGGGAGACCACTGCGCCTTCGATGCGGCAGGTCACCTCCACCGCGGCTTGGGTTCCCGCGCGGCCTACGCGCTCCACGGTGATCTCCACTTCGTCGCCGAGCTGCACCATCCCGTACATGGAGTAGGCCCAGGCCTGCACGGTGCCGTGGGTTGCGGCTTGGTGCTGTGCGGTGGCGGAAAGCCACATGCCGTGCACCAGTGGTGCATCAAGATCCACGAGTTTGGCGGCGTTGGTGGAGGTGTGGATGGGGTTGTAGTCACCGGAAACGATTGCAAACGGGGTCATGTCCATCGGCGCTTTCACCACGGTGCGTGACATAAAGCTGCGCGGCGTGGCGCTTACCTCAGCAAGCGGCGGCAGCGCGGCGGGGGCCTGCGGTGCCTCGGCGCGCCCCCTGATCGCGAAGCGCTGAGTCTGCGTTGCCACGAGCGTGCCTTGGGCGTCGGAAAGCTCCAGCTCAACCGTGACCACCCTGCCCGCGGAGGATTCCTGGATACTTGCGCAGCGGGAGGTCACGGTGAAGCGCCCCGGCCGCAGTGGGCGAAGCAGCGTGACCACATGATCCAGATGCACCGCGTTGAGCAGGCCCTCGATCACTGGGAAACCATCCTCAAGGACTCCGGTGCCCAGCGCTGCATAAATGGCAGGCCAGCACGGTCCCACCAGCACATCAGGGGTGCCGACGGGCCCAAGGCCCGCACCAGTCACCGCAGTATGGGCCCGCAGCAGGTGCTCGGTCAGGGTGAAGCTGTAGTGGATGTTCCCTTCGGCATCAGCGGTGGGAAGGGCGGTGATGGCATCGCCGGATTCAGAGGTGGAACCCACGCCGGCAACACCTGCGAGCAGGGCAAACACTGCCTCCGACAGGCGGGAATCATCCACCAGTGGGGCAGCACCCGTGCCTGCGCCCTCCGGGATGAGCACTGGGATGTCCACATGCGCCACATGGAATGGGCGGGATTCTGGGGGCAGGGTATCCCATGCGGAATCGGCGTGGACGCGCAGCACGATGCCGGCCTCAGTGTGCTCAATCGTGCAGGCGTGTTCTCCCAGGCGAGCCGCCGGATTAGAGATGGTGCGGCCGTGCCACACCAGGGTCGGGCTCGTGCGCAGATAGGCTTCCACCGTTGGGGCGGCGCCCAGGCGGGCAAACTGCTCAGTGGGCACCGCTCCGTGGGAAAGCAGCAAGTTGGTGGTGCCGTCCTCAAAACGCTGCAAGAGCTGCGCCACCGGCTCGTTGGCTTCGGTGATACCGGCCACGGACACCGGGCCTGGGATCACGCGGACCGCGGAAGCAGGGTAGCGCGGGTCGTGGCACTGCCAGAGGGTGTCTTTCCCAAACCACTCTTTGAGGTCCGCGTCCAGTGCTGCGGTCCACGGCATCGGCTTGGGGTGTTTGCGGTGCAGGGAGGTGAACCAGGCGGCGTCACGCGCGAGCACCGTGGTGGTCTCTGCCTGTGGGTAGGTGGCGCGCAGGCGCTCCAGAGCGGCAGGGGCATCCGCGGCGCTTTCTACCGTGGGGAAGAGCGTTTGCACTGGGCCGTGATCTTGAGGATGCAGGCGCGCCTCGATGCGTTGCAGCAGTTCGTGCCAGCGATCCAGCCACGTTGGGTCCTGCCACGGGAAGGCAAGCTCCGCGAATCGGGTAGCCCACTGGGCGTAGGTGAAAGTGGTGACGTCCCCGAAATACGGCTTCGCAGTGCGTTCCAGAGCTGCGATGATCTCCTCGCGGTGTGCCGGGTATTCCTCGATTGGCAGGGAGGTGATCAGGCGGGAGGCGGCGGCAAAATCGTTGTCCAGCTCGTGCAGGTCCGCCAGGAGGTGCGACTGGCTCGACGCCACCCCGCCGGCCGCCTTCCCGCGGCCTACCCAACCGCCATTGTCCTGTGGGCTCAGGCCCGGAGTATCCACCAAAAGCTGCTTGACCTGTGGGGATGTCTTGGCCTCCTTGCAGGCCATTGCTACCGTACCCACAAACACTGCGTCTACTGGCATTTGCACCATACCGTGCTTGGTAGACCACCGTCCGGTGAGGTACTCCGCCGCGCGCTGCGGGGAGTGGAAACCGCCACCTACGGCGATAGCGATGTTTTCCTGCTCACGCATTGCTGCGTAGGTTTCCAGCAGCATCTCATCAAGATCCACCCAACTGTGGTGTCCGCCGGCATGGCCGTCTTCAATTTGCACGATGATGCGCTGATCCGGGTTCTGCTTGGCAATTTCCACACAGGCCCGAATCTGCTCCACCGTTCCAGGTTTGAAGCTGATGTGCGCGAATCCCTCCTTGCGCAGTGTGCGAAGCAACTCAGCGGCCTCATCCGGCTCCGGGATGCCGGCGGAGATTGTCACACCATCAATTGGGGCACCATTTGCCCTTGCCTTTGGCACAATCCGCGACACCCCAAATTGCAGGTTCCACATGAAGCGGTCAAAGAACATCGTGTTGAACTGCGCGGCGCGGCCTGGGGCCAGCAGGCGCGTGAGGTTGTTCTTGTGCTCCAGGAAAATCTCCTCAGAGTACATGCCACCTCCGGCGAGCTCAGTCCAGAAGCCCGCGTTGGCAGCAGCCGCCACGATTTCCGCATCCACGGTGGTTGGTGTCATGCCGCCGAGCATGATGGGGGAGCGCCCCGTCCACTCAGTAAACCGGGTCTGCGTGTAGGTGTTGCCGTTGGGCAGGCGGACCACCTTAGGGGCGAACTGTGCGTAGTTGGTGGCGCGGGGGAGGGTGAAGCCGGCGGTGCCGATGAGGTCACGGGCCTGCGGGGTGTGCGCGGAAACGATTGCCTGGCCGCTGCCTGCGATCAGCGCGCTCGTGATTGTGCTGAGGCGCTCATCCAAGCTGAGCAGGTGTGTGGCCTTGAGGCCGGCTACGGTAGATGGCCAGTCATGTGGATCCACCAATATTTCCTGGGCGAGCTTGCGGGCTATTTCCTCTGAGTAGCCACATGTGGCGGCGTACTGCACGGTGAGCTCCACCGCGGGCTGCAGGCTGGAGTGGTGGAATGGCAGGGCTACAGGCAGGAGGTCGAAGCTGAGCTGGAGTTCCGTGCCGCCGCGGGTGCGCTGCTCCAGGGCGGCGTTGTTCTTGGCCACTTGCTGTTCGAGGTTGTGTTGGGTGGCGGCAAGTGCTGCGGGCGTACCGGAAAGCACGAGGTGGTGTGGGCCGTTGATAACGGCTAACTCGGTGGCGTCGGAAAGGTGTGCCGTGACGAACTCCTTGCTGGCGCCGCGGACGGAGAGCATTTGTGGGCGCTGCTCGTGGGAGCCGTGGACGGTGGCGGCGGCGGTGCCCATGAGGACGGCGATGCCGAGTGCCTGCGCCGGGTCCTGGACCGCCGCGACGCCGAGGCTGCCCTGGGAGTGGCCGGCCAATTGGGCTGTGGCGGGGTTGATGCCCACCTCTTGGAGATGATCGAGCGCGGCGATCTGGCCCAGCACGATGCCAGGGATGCTCACCGCGGGTAGCGTGACGCGCGCCGTGCCGGTGGTGCTGATGAGGGCGTCCAGGGTGGTGAACAGTCCTGGGGTGGTGCTGGCGAGTTCTCGGGCAAGTGGGGCGGTGCTCTGCTTGACTTCTTGGAGCAGTGCGCGCAGGCGATTGGCGGTGTGCGGGCTTTGTGCTGCTTGGGCGAGTGTGTCTTGCCAGGCGCTGGCTTGGCCCTGGAAGAGGATCGCGGGAGCGGTGATGGGCGTGGGCATTATGCCTCCTAGGTCTGCGACGCGCTAAAGTTACGCGGTAGTAACCTACTATGGCGTAGGTTTCCCCTCTGGGGAAGAACATGAGGCAAATCTCACATTTAGTGCTGCGCTGAAGGCATGAAAAAACCCTCAAGTGCCAACCTTGAGGGTGAGACCAGCGCCTACCAGGGTTCCACCGGATTCCCCTGCCAGCGCATGCCGGTGGGAACGCGGTCGCCGCGCATCACCAGCGAGCCAGGGCCGATCGTGGCTCCCGGCTCAATCACGCTGGCGGGCAGCGCCACTGAGTGGGCGGCCAACGTGGCTCCCTCAGCGATTGTCACGGTGTCTAGGCTCATCACGCGATCCTGGAAGAGGTGCGTTTGTACCACGGTGCCCGGCCCCACGGTAGCGGCAGCCCCCACGGTGCAGAGGTCCGTTTCAGGGAACCAATAGGACTCAATCCACGCACCGCGGCCCACCTTCACCCCGAGCATGCGCAGTACCAGGTTCATGCTGCCGCTGCCACCAATGTGTGCCAACGCCCAAGGCGCGGCAACAGATTCCACGAAAGTATCTTGCAACTCGTTGAGCCACACGAATCGGCTCCATAGGGGGTGGTCACCAGCGCGATGGCGGCCGACGCACAGCCACTTCATGGCCACGGTCACCAGCACCGCCGCCACGCCAGCGATGATGAGCACCACGCCCGCGCCAACAAAAGCCCACACCACGCTGTATCCGAGCAGCCACTGGAGCGCCACCAGTACGCCGGCGGCAATCACGGCGGAGGTCATCGGGGCGAGCAGCCGCAGTGTCTCCACAACGCCGCGCGCAACCTTCACCCTGCGGGAGGGTGCGTACGTGAGGGCGTCGCCACCCTCCGTTTGCACGGTGACCCTTCGCATCCGCTCCGGGGGCGAGCCCCACCAGTTGGAGCCGGCCTTCGCCTTTTTGGGCGTGGAACTGAGCACCGCAACTAGGGAATTTTTTCCAAGTTTGCGCTCCGGACCGGCGATGCCAGAGTTGCCCACGAAGGAGCGCTTCCCGATCCGCGTTGGCCCCGCCAGCAGCCAGCCGCCGCCGAGCTCGTAACCGCCGATCAGGGTGTCGTCGGCAAGAAACGCGCCGTCACGGACCTCCACAAACTTTGGCACCATCACGGCGGTGGAAATCTCCACATCCTTGCCAATGCGCGCACCCAAACTCCGCAGCCACAACGGCGTGATCTGCGCAGCGTACAAGGGGAAAAGATGCGTGCGGGCGTCATCCATCAGCCGCTCCACAAACCACACGCGCCACCCCTGCGCCGAACGTACCGGATGCACCCCGGCCCGCAAGCCAACACTCAGCAGCCGCACGAGCACCCAAATCAGCAACATGTAGGTGCCAAAAGCCACAAGCGCAGCCAACGGAGCAAGCGCCAACGCATGCCAAGCAGTGCCGACGCGCCCCAGCACCGCACCTACCCCCGCAGCCAGGGCGAACAACGGCAGCGCCGCCAACAGGAAGGAGCTAAGCGCATAGACCGGCACCCAGCGGCTACGCCGCGGCGGATGCACCGCCGGGAACGTGTGCTTGGAGCGGCCCACCTTCCGCGCAGGCGAGCCTGACCAGCGCGCGCCGGGCTTGATGGATTGCCCCAGCACCGTAGAACCAGCCTCCACATGGGCATCCGAGCCCACCTTAGTGCCCGGCAGCAACGTGGACCGCGCGCCCACACGAGCATTGTTGCCCACGCTGATTGCACCAACATGGAAGCGATCCCCCTCAACCCAATAGCCACTCAAATCCACCTCGGGCTCCACGGCACTGTGCTTGCCCAAGGTGAGCATGCCCGTGACCGGCGGCAACGTGTGCAGGTCCACGCCCTTGCCAACCTTGGCACCCAAGAGCCGGGCAAACGTATTCACCCAAGTAGACCCCGCGATGCTGCGGGCGCCGGTGGCGTCGGTAAGCGCTTCCGCAGCCCACACCCGCAAATGCACGCTCCCTGCCCTGGGATACGTGCCCGGTGAAATGCCGCGCGTGAGCGCGCGGGCTAGGCCAGCGCCGATGAGCAGGCGGCCCGCCGGCGTAGCCAGGATCAGCCAGGCTACCAACACCCACCAAGGGTTCAGCGGCAGCGCCCACTCAGTGGGGGCGAGCAGGTTGATGACCATCAGCCACACCACCCACGTGGCGCCGCGCAGGGTGGCCGCCACGCACTGAGTAAGTGCCTGGATGGCGCGGGCACCGGTAGGGACGGGTGTGGCGGGAGTTGGTGTATGGCTGGTGATGGTGGGGGTGTGGAGTTCGTCGATCTTAGCCGCCATCTGCTCCAGCCGCGGATGATCGTAGATGTCACGAACCGCAAACACCGGAACCCTCTCACGAATCCTGCTCACCAAAGTGGCCGCCGCCAGCGACGTTCCACCCAGGCCAAAGAAATCATCGCTGGTGCTCCCCACCGCCGATCCCAACACATCCACCCAAATGCCGGCCAGCCACTCCTGCGTCTGCGTGAACCCCTCCGCATGCACCTGCGCGCCGGGCAAGGGCCACGGCAACGCACGCTTGTCCACTTTGCCGGAGGTGGTAGTGGGGAGCTCATCCAACACACACAACCGTGGCACCAGCGCCGCGGGCATGGTGGCGGCTAGGCGATCATGGGCATCCGAGTGGTCAAAGCCCGCCTCGGGGTCAGTGAGTGAGAGGTAGCCCACCAGGACTTTGTCGCCGCCACCGGTGGTTTGCACCACCACGGTAGAGGAGCGCACATTAGGCAGGGCAGCCAGGTTGGCGTCCACCTCACCGAGTTCGATGCGGCGCCCACCGATTTTCACCTGGTCATCCACGCGGCCCACAAAGTAGAGGCCGTCTGGCTCATAGCGCACGTGGTCGCCCGAGCGGTAGGCGCGGGCCAGGCCCAAGGTGGGCATGGGGGCGTACTTTTCTTTGTCTTTTGCAGCGTCCAAGTAGCGAGCCAGTCCCACGCCACCGATCACGAGCTCGCCTACCTGCCCAAATTCCACCTGATGGCCTTGTGCATCCACCACAAAGAGATCCCAACCATCCAAGGGGAGGCCAATGGATACCGGCCTGGAGGGGTGCACTTGCGCGCCACAGGCCACCACTGTTGCCTCAGTAGGTCCGTATGTGTTCCACACCTCACGTTTGGGGCTGCACAGCTTTTCCACCAGTTCCTGGCTCATTGCCTCACCGCCCAAGATGAGCAGGCGAATGTTGTCCAGCGCCTCAGTGGGCCACATGCCGGCGAGTGTGGGCACCGTGGACACCACTGTGATGTCCCTGCGGATCAGCCATGGGCCCAAGTCCATTCCGGAACGCACCAGGGAACGCGGAGCCGGCACCAGGCAGGCGCCGTGGCCCCAGGCCAGCCACATTTCCTCGCAAGAGGCATCGAATGCCACGGAGAGGCCGGCGAGCACGCGGTCCTCCGGGCCGAGGGGACTGCTCTGCACAAACATGCGGGCTTCTGCGTCCACGAAGGCCGCCGCGCTCCGGTGACTCACCGCCACGCCCTTGGGTTTGCCGGTAGACCCGGAGGTGAAAATGATCCAGGCGGTGTTGTCGCGGCGCGGCAGGCGCTGGTCGCCGCCGGGGGTGGGGCGAACCATGGTGAAGCCGGAGTCGGTGAACATGCCGTTGATGTTGGCCTCGCCGAACACCAGCCGTGCGCGCTCCTCAGGGTCATCCGCATCCACCGGAACGTAGGCTGCCCCGGCGTACAGCGTTGCCAGGATTGCCACATAGAGTTGCTTGGTGCCGGAGGACACGCGGATCCCCACCCTGTCACCGCGCTTGATGCCCTGCTGGTGCATGGTGGCGGCGGTGCTGTGGGCCAGCTCAGAGAGTTCGCGGTAGGTAAGCACCTCGCCATCATCTAAGGCTGCCGCCTCCGGAAAGTTTGCAACCGTTTGCTCGAACAATTCCACGAGGGTGCGTGGCTGCGGAGCGTACCCGCCGCGAAGATACTGGGCCGCTGGGCGAGTCACAAACGCACCTCCAAGCAAGTCATGCGTGCCATCCTAATGGGGCTCAATGCAGATTTCTTGGCGACTCCCCAAAGGTCTCCGCCACCAACTTCCCCAACTGCCGCAGGCGTTTCGGGCCCACCGCCAATGCCGCTTGCTCCGCCTCCGTGACCAGCAAGTGCAGCTCCTCATGCGCCGCACGCCCTGCCTTCGTTGAGGAAAGCGCGTGCCGACGTCGGTCAGCGGGGTCCTGGCGCCTGCGCACCCACCCGCGTTGCTCCAGGCGGTCCACAATGTACGTCACTTCCGAAGGATCCACCGCCAGCGCCTGCGCCACGGTGCGCTGGGCGACTCCCTGCTGCGCGCAGGTGATTGAGAGCGCCCAGAAATCACGCAACGAAAGGCCATGCTGGGCTAGCGCCTCCTGCACCGCCAGCTGCGTGTGTTTATACAGCCTCTCCAATTGATGCGTGGGGGAGGCCTCCATCTCCGGGGAAAACATACTTCACATGCTAAGCCAAAAGGCCCCCAGGAAACTGGAGGCCTTCATTGGTAAGCGAAGATTAGGCGTTGCGGTTACGGCGCGTGAAGAACACACCCGCTGCAACCAAACCGGCCGCCACAGCGAGCAAGCCCACCACGGAAGCACCGGTTGCCGCCAACTGACGTGGCACACCCTTCTGCTGCACTGGGGCTGCAGAAGTGGTTGGTGCAGGCGTACTTGAGACTGGAATCGGCACTGGGATTGGGATGATTGGGATGGTTGGGTCACAACCGTCCTTCTTGCCGGTCAGACGAGCTGAAGCGATGATGTCCGTATCCCAGAGCTTCTCAGGATCGCTGAGGTCAGAGCGGTCCTCCTGGGTGTTTTCTTCAGGCAGGGTGAGCTTGTCCAGCTCAGCCTCGGTCATTGGAACGGAAACCGTGAGGGTGAACCACTGACCTGCCTTGAAGTCTGCGCGATCCGGCCAGGTGTAGGTTGCGCTGTTGCCATTGATCGTGCCGGTGACCTTTGCGCCGATGTAGTTCTCAGCCTCGTAGGGGAAGGCATGGTCTGTGGCGTCGAGGAAGGTGCGATCTTGGTTTGGCTCCACGCGCCACTCCTTGCCCACATCAGGCAAAGTCACCGTGAGCTCAGGGTTGTTGATATTAACCGTGGTGCCCACAGGGATGCGGATGTAGAGGCGATCACCTGCGAGGAAGTGCTGGACCTCCATGGTGCCGTCGTTGTTGTATGGGCTGGCAGGACGGATCTTCTCGATGTAGCCGTTGTTAGTCCAGTCTACGAAGCGGCGGTCAATGTATGCAGATGCGTTCCAATCAACCTCGCAGCGCTCGGTCTTATCGCCGCTCCGGGGAGTGGTTTGCTGGCGGAAGCAATCAGGAGCGGAATCATCCACCTTGGTGGCCGTACCGTTGAGCTGGCGGGTCCTCGCCGCCGCAGCAGCTACCGGGTCCCACTGGGCGTTGGTGCCAGTAATATGGGAGGTCACAATACGAGGAGTTGCCATCAACTCTTCGCGGGACGCGTAGGTCTTTGCAACCTCCACCGCAAACGCAGAGTTTGCCTCAATCGAACCGATGCCAATGTTATTGGTGCCATTGTTTTGGAACACAATAGTCAGCGTGGTGCCATCGACCGAGACGGACTTCGCACCCAAAGCCTTTTGGGGTGGGAGGTCTGAGCTCCCTGCAGCAGGGTAGTAGCGGTCAACCAGCCAAGTGGTGTTAGAGGTGTGATCACCTGCGATGTAGCCCTCGCTGGGCAATTCCGCGGTAAGGGTAAGAGTTTCACCCGGATTCAGGATGCGGTGCTGCGTGGAGAACACAAAACGCCAATTGTCCCGGTTCCCGGTAACCCAGTGTTGCAGCTCAAAGTTACCCGGCTCGTCGCCGTCGCCGTTTTGGTGGTTGAGGGAGTTCTTCACTTTGGAGAGATACCCATTGTTTGGATGATTCTCCAGCCCAGGATCATTGATACTGGTGGCGGTCCAATCAACCATGCAGGTGTTCTGGACGGCACCATTTTGCGTATTGGTGTATCCGTTTGCGTCAAAATCCACGCCGGGGTACTTTTCCGCCAAAGTTGGCGCAGCGGTAGTGGTTGGCGCAGCTGAGGTGGTCGGCGCAGCTGAGGGTGTTTCCTGTGCAAACGTTGCCGGTGCGGCTAGCGTGCTGCTGAGCGCACCTGCAATGAGCAGAGCGCCGAAGCGATTGCGAAGAGCCATGAACTTTAGGGCCTTTCCAGCTATTTCCAGCTATTGAAAAGAAGGACAGTTAGACCCTAAGGCAGTTCAACCTGTTGCACAATTGTTTTTGGAAACAATTGCCCCAATGTGGGGCGAGCCGATTACGTAGTGGGGAGCCCGGCAGCCACCCAGGCCTGCGTGCCGCCGGCCACATTGGTGGCGTCGATACCGCGATGCGCCAGGTAATCCTGCACCTGAGCGCTGCGACCGCCGGAGCGGCAGATAAGGAAGATTTCGCGGTCTTGGTCGAGCTCTGCGATCCTGCCAACGAATTCTGACATTGGGATGCTTACGGCGCCGGCGGCGTGGACCTCGGCGAACTCGGCGGGCTCGCGGACGTCGATAAGTTGGGCGCCTGATGGAACTTCGGTGACCTGTACTTCTTTCATGGCTTTGCAGTGTACCTTGCAAGCCTGCCTGGGGTTACGCGAGTTGCACTTCGCGCAGGGCTTTATTCATAGAACCGTGATCCTCGCTTGCCTCGTGCTTGATCCGGCCATCATTTTCAAGCACGAGCCAACCGTTAATCAAGAAATCCGGGCGATAGGTACCCCATGGCGTCCCATTACTGAAAGAGGCGCTCAACCCGTGGGAAGGGGAGCGCCTCTAAAGATAGAATGGGAGTACAGGCAAGAGAATGCTTCAGTGTAAACACCTAGCATAAGCAATTACGTGATTCCCATTTGCAGTTCATAGAGTAGCACACCAATGATCAAAGTTGAAATAGAAAAGCTGGAGGGGCTAGTGCCTCGCATGCTCGAGCTCACCTCGCGGAACACCCCTTGGCATCGGCGTAACTGGCGCGCCAGCACTCTCGAGCTGGTGGAAGAGACACTAAGTGAATCACGAATTCCCGGGATTCGTGAAGGTGCTCTCAGCGAGATGCACGAGCACTTGAGCAATTCCCTCAAGAATGATCCAGGGGTTCCTAGAGCCCATCTAAAGTTCCTCATGCAATGTGTAAAAAACATCAGTTCTTCTAATGAAGATACCAGTCACGATGTTTGTCTAGCTGCCCATTATGCTCAGGATTTAAGGCAAATCTATTTGCAAAACTGGGCAGACCTCTTTGAAGATCCAGAGAAAGCCGGCAAGCTGGATGTGGAGGGAACCGCAAAACGAATCATATCGCACCTGCTTTACTGCAAAGTGCCTGCGTCCAGTATTTACAAGGTCATTTACGATCGAAAAAATGCCGCCGCGGAGTGTGACTTTTCCAGCCTTTTAAGAGAGCTTGATAGTAAGACGAAATCTGAGATAAAAGACTTCAAATTTGCTGTGCTTGTTGATCGCACTCCAAGCTTCCTATACTCCTCGGCACCGCTTTCTCAATGGCTCACGCCCCGGCAGATGAAGCAGTGGAAGCATGAAAATGCTCCCCATGCAGAAAATGTTCGCCAGCACGGCGGCTTTATTCTTACTGTTCAAGCTCGCGATGTGAACGAAGCGGCGAGCGAGGCCCAGAAGCTACTCCCGCAACTCTCTTTCAAATTCCAGTCTGGCTCGGAAAATCAATTTTCCATCCTGCCTATTATGTGGTCAAAAGAGAAGGGGAGAGCTTTCCCCACTCACCGAGGCGCTCGATCTTTAAAACTTCATGCATTTCAAAGGGCAAATGCTCTTCACCACCTAGAAATTGCCTCTAAAGCCAGGAACATTCTGGCCATTATAGAACCTCTGCAAACGCAGGACTCCCATGTGGCGATTGTGAACGGGTGGGTTGCGATTGAGTCCCTACTAGTGGACGCTACAGAGCAAGACCGACTCGGCGCAGAAAGGATGGCTCGCATAGTCGCCGCTAGTTACTTCCGCACTGAGATGACTTGGCTCGCTCGAAATTACTCAGAGGCCTACAAAGAGGAGTGCCCCTTGGCAAGACAAATCCGCGACTCGGAGCAAAGCATAGATCGCTCCAGATTAATGGCAAAGATAATACTTGAAAAGAACCACTTCGAGCGGCTCGATCAACCTGACCAGTTAGCTATCAATAAGATGCGAGAGGCCCTTGAAAAGCCGAATTCAGTGTTCCAGAGAACTTGCGAGATTCTCAAGAGAGAATTTCAACGTATGTACCGAAAACGAAACCTCATTGTGCATAGTGGCAGAGCGGTAGAAAATGGCATTGAATCCGTTGCAGATAAAGTTATTCCACTTCTGATAAATGGCATTGACCAGCTACTTATTGCAAATATTCAACATAACCTCGATCCCAAAACCCTAGCTGCGTCTGTTGAGTTCAAATCACGCCACCTAGAACAGGTTGGAAACTCAAAGAGCTATTCTATCTTGGACTTGCTTGAGGTTGATTAAAGTAAGGTGCGGTCATGAAGGGTATGTAAGCTAACTGCCTAGAAAAATAATGCAGACCAGGTCCGCGACCATCGACCAACGCGCTCCAACCCCAACCCCCAACCCCAAAAAGCAGGCCAACCAATCGGCCAGCCTGCCCAGCGCCCCCAAACCCCCAGCCCCCTGGGCAAACCCCAACTTAACCCTGGTAACGCTCCACGGCCTCTGCGAGGATACGCTCGGCCTCTGCTTTGTCGCCCCAGCCGGAGCCGGTGACTTCCTTGTTTGGCTCGAGGTCCTTGTAGTGGACAAAGAAGTGCTCGATCTCGTCCTTGAGGAAGGAGGAGGCGTCGGAGATGTCTTGGAGGTGGTCAAAGCGGACGTCGTCGATGACGCAGAGCAGTTTGTCGTCGCCGCCGGCCTCGTCGGTCATCTTGAATACGCCGAGTGGGCGGGCCTTCACGATCACGCCTGGGAACACTGGCTCTGGCAGGATGACCAGGGCGTCCAGTGGGTCGCCATCTTCGCCGAGGGTGTGGTCGATGAAGCCGTAGTCCAGGGGGTAGGCCATCGGGGTGAACAGGTAGCGATCCAGGTAGACCTTGCCAGTTTCGTGGTCTACCTCGTACTTGTTGCGGGAACCCTTCGGGATTTCGATGGTGACTTCAATGCTCATGGTTTCTCCTTCTTTTTGGGACTTCTCTTATAGTAGTCCAGGTGAGCAAGGTTTGGATTTCATCAGTGGTGCTGAGCGCGCTGCTTGTCACCGGTGGTGTGGCGGCCGGTGTGGTGGCGCATAGTAATCGCATCATTGTGGACCCACCGCAGGCCCCCACCAGCAGCGATGTCCTCATCCCGCTCGAGCCAAAGCAATCCGACGCCACCGCCTTGCAAGCCCGCGTGGAGCAACTCGCCCAAAACCCCGCGCTGGGTACCCTCGGCGCGCAGATCACGGACGTGACTACTGGTGAAACTATTTTCACTCAGGCAGCCACCACGCCAATGCTGCCCGCGAGCTCGGTGAAAACGCTTACCGCCGCCGCCGCGTTGTTGCAGCTCGGCCGGCAAGACCGTATTGAGACCCCCCTCTATCAAGACGGCAGCACGCTCATCATCAAAGCGAGCGGCGACGTCTGGCTGGACAACACCGCGCTGGATACCATGGCCGCCGCCGCGCAGGGTGAGGTCACGGAAGTGCTCATCGACACCTCCATCTGGCAAGGCGCCAACTTCCTCCCCGGCTGGGAACAAGAAGACATCGCCGCCGGCTTCATCGCCCCCATCGAACCCGCCATGCTTTACGGTGCGCGGATCGGCGCTGAGTCCGGCGACGTACCTCGCTCTGCAACGCCGGCTGCCGACGTCGCCAAGGCCCTAGCCCAGCGCGTGGGTGCCGCGAGCGTGGGGTTCGGTGCGGTGCGGGGGGCCGAGATTGCCAGCGTGAGCTCGCCGGTGCTTTCCCAGCGTCTCGAGGAGATGATGGAAGAATCGGACAACGTGATGGCGGAAGCAATTGGGCGCGAGCTTTCGGCCACCGACCCCACCGGCGAGGTGCTGCGCATCTTGAACGCCGCTGGTTTTGACACCCAGGGGGTGACGTTGGTGGATAACTCGGGGCTTTCCACGAACAACCGCCTGCCTGCTGCTTTGTTGGAGCAGCTTATGCGCCGCGCGGCAACCGATGAGACGCTGCGCCCGCTTCTGGCCACCCTGCCCACGGCGGGCAGCACCGGCACCTTAGAGGACCGCTACCCCAACGCCGGGCGCGGTTGGGTGCGCGCCAAAACCGGAACCCTTACGGCGGTCACGGCGCTGACAGGCGTGGTCCCCGGCCAAAACGGCCATCTCTACAGCTTCGCGCTCATCTCTAACGACTCAGAGATCCTGCCCGCCCGCGCCGCCGTGGACGCCATCGCCGCTGCGCTGCGGGAAGCCCCATGATTTTCTGGCCACGTAAAAGCCCCAACTTCATGACGGTGCGCGTGGCGGCCCGTGCGGTAGAGCCGAAACACCTGGTGGTTGGGGTTTCTGGTGGGGCAGACTCTATGGCGCTCGCTGCTGCGTTGATCGCCGAGGGGTACCACGTCCACGCCGTCGCCGTGGACCACCAACTCCAGCCGGGCAGCGCTGAGGCCGCCGCCCACGCGGTGGAACAACTGCGTTCTTTCGGGGCAACCGGGGAAGTGATTGCTGTACACGTGGCCCCTGGCAACCTGGAGGCTCAGGCGCGCGAGGCGCGCTACGCAGCCCTTCACTCACTGGGGCTGCCCGTGGCGGTGGCGCATACGGCGGAGGATCAGGCCGAGACGTTGCTGCTGAGTGCGCTGCGGGGCCGGGCGGTGGGGATGGCCGTGGCTGGGGAGGTGTGGCGCCCGTTGCTCAATATCCGCAGGAGCCAAACCCGCGGTGCTTGTGAAGAGCTGGGGATTGCGGTCTGGGATGATCCGCACAACCTTGACCCCCGCTTTGCGCGCGTCGGTATGCGAACCCAGGTGATTCCCCTGCTCGCGCAGCTCAGTGGTGGCGATCCAATCCCGGCCCTCGCCAGGGCTGCGGAGCTGATTGCGCAGGATGAGCAGGCGCTTCACACCCCCGCAGAAAACGATTGCGCAACCCTGGCTGCCATGCCTGATGCCTATCGACGCCGGGCGATCGCCGCCTGGCTCCACACCCAGGGAGTGCCACTAAGTGGGAGGGCGCTGAGCGGCGTGGATGCGTTGGTTGTTGATTGGCACGGCCAAGGCGGGGTGGCTGTGGGCGGTATGTTGGAAGTCGTGCGGAAAAGTGGCAAACTCTCGGTGTGCAAAAGAAAGGGCGGAAATGAATAACAAGTATGGGCAGGACGTGCTGCAGGTCCTTGTCACCCAGGAGGATCTGCAGGCCCGAATTAAGGAAATGGCCGCCCAGATCTCCGAGCGCTACAAGGACACTGAGCAAGATTTGATCTTGGTGTGTGTGCTCAAGGGCGCGGTGTTTTTTATTACTGATTTTGCCCGTGCGCTGGATATTCCGTGCCAGTTGGAGTTCATGGCTGTGAGTTCTTATGGCAACGCCAGTTCCTCCTCTGGGGTGGTGCGCATTTTGAAGGACCTCGACCGCGATATCCGTGACCGCGATGTGTTGATTGTCGAGGACATTATTGACTCCGGCCTCACGCTGAGCTGGCTGCTGCGCAACCTGCGCAACCGTGGCCCACGCAGCATTGAGGTGATTTCTTTGCTGCGCAAGCCCGAGGCAGTGAAGGCCAAGGTGGACTTTTTGGACATTGGCTTTGATCTGCCCAATGAATTTGTGATCGGTTATGGCTTGGATTACGCCGAGCGTTACCGTGACCTGCCCTTTATCGCCAGCCTGAACCCGAACGTGTACGAATGAACAATAAGCGCATCCTGCAAACAGCTCTCGCGGGATCAGTGGTCATGATGGCCCTGTTCCTGTTCACCGTGCTCGGTGACTCCACCCGTAGTTACAAAGAGGTGGACACCTCCATTGCCATCACGCAATTGGAGGAAAATAATGTGGCTGAGGCCCAGATTGATGACCGCGAGCAGCGCCTGCGGCTGAAGCTCAAGGAGCCCATCGAGGAAGACGGCCAGGAGCTCACTGAGATCATGGCGCGGTACCCCGCCCGGACCGCCCCGGTGATCTTTGACAAGGTTGCTGCCTCTGACACGGAAACCTACAACACGAAGGTCACGCAGGATTCCTTCCTGGTGTCCATGCTGGGCTACATCTTGCCCATGCTCATCGTGTTCGGCCTGATCTTCTGGATGTTCAACCGCATGCAGGGCGGCGGGGGTGGCCTGTTTGGCTTTGGTGGTTCGCGTGCCCGTGAGCTCACCAAGGACATGCCCACGAACACCTTCAGCGATGTTGCGGGTGCCGACGAAGCCGTGGATGAACTCCAGGAAATCAAAGACTTCCTGCAGGATCCCACGCGCTACCAGGAGTTGGGCGCCCGCATCCCGCGTGGCGTGCTGCTGTACGGCCCTCCCGGCACCGGTAAGACGCTCCTCGCGCGTGCCGTGGCCGGTGAGGCCGGCGTTCCCTTCTACTCCATTTCCGGCTCGGATTTTGTGGAGATGTTCGTGGGTGTGGGTGCCTCCCGTGTGCGTGACCTGTTCAAGCAGGCCAAGGAGAACAGCCCCTGCATCATCTTTGTGGATGAGATCGACGCCGTGGGGCGCCAGCGTGGCTCCGGCATGGGCGGCGGCCACGACGAGCGCGAACAGACTCTGAACCAACTCCTGGTGGAAATGGACGGTTTTGGCGACCGCGAAGGCGTGATCCTCATGGCCGCCACCAACCGCCCGGACATCCTGGACCCCGCGCTGCTGCGCCCTGGGCGCTTTGACCGCCAGATCCCGGTGACCAACCCGGACCTCAAGGGCCGCGAGCAGATCCTCGAGGTCCACGCAAAGGGCAAGCCCTTGGCAAAAGACGCCGACCTCAAGGCTTTGGCGCGCCGCACTGCCGGTATGTCGGGTGCGGACCTTGCGAACGTCCTTAATGAAGCCGCCCTGCTCACTGCTCGCATTGGTGGCACCGTGATCACTGCTGATGCTCTGGAAGAGGCAACGGACCGCGTGATCGGCGGACCGCGCCGCTCCTCCACGGTGATCAGTGAGAAGGAAAAGAAAGTCACCGCCTACCACGAGGGCGGGCACACCTTGGCTGCGTGGGCGCTCGCAGACATCGAGCGCGTGTATAAAGTCACCATTCTGGCGCGCGGCCGCACCGGCGGGCACGCAATGACTGCGCCGGAAGATGACAAGGGCATGTACAACCGCAACGAGCTCTTTGCCCGCCTGGTATTCGCCATGGGCGGCCGTGCCGCCGAGGAGCTCGTGTTCGGCGAGCCCACCACTGGCGCCTCCGCAGATATTGAGATGGCCACCAAGATCGCCAAGGCCATGTTGGTGGAATACGGCATGAGCCCAACGCTTGGCATGGTGAAATATGGCGAGGAACAGGGCGACCCCTTCTCCGGGCGCAGGGGCAGCGGGGCGCTGGAATACTCCCCAGCCACCGCCGCTGAGATCGACGCGCAAATGAAATTCCTCATGGACCGCGCACACGAAATGGCCTACACAATCCTGCGCGACAACCGCGACACCCTGGACCAGCTCGCCGAGCGCCTCCTGGAAAAGGAAACCCTGCGCCGCCCCGAGCTCGAAGCCCTCTTTGCCGGCATCGAGGTACGCCCAGTGAGTGAAGTGTTCCCCAACGAGCAACAACGCTTCCCACGCCAGCCCGGCCGCGAGCCCGTGAAGACCCCCGTCGAGCTCGCCATCGAGCGCGGTGAGGAGCCACCAAAACGCTTCACGCTTCTCGACGCTTCCAAGGCCGCACGCGCCAAGCGCCAAGAGAGCCTCGCGGCCCCAGGATTAGGGACGGAGAAGGGGGAAGAAATTGGATTTGAGCTTCCGGAGAATGAGAAATGATTGACCACGCACGCGCCGAAGCCGCCGTCCGCGAACTGCTCCTAGCGGTGGGGGAGGACCCTGACCGCGAGGGCCTGCGAGAAACCCCAGCCAGGGTGGCCCGCGCCTACGAGGAGATCTTTGCCGGCCTGGACACGGACCCGCGCACCGTCTTGGAAAAGACGTTCAACGAGGATCACCGCGAGCTGGTCCTGGTCCGCGACATTCCCATCTACTCCACCTGCGAACACCACTTGGTGCCTTTCTACGGCGTGGCCCACATCGGCTACATTCCCGGTGAGGATGGCACGGTCACCGGCCTGTCCAAGCTTGCCCGACTGGTGGACCTCTACGCCAAGCGCCCCCAGGTCCAGGAGCGCCTCACTTCCCAGGTGGCGGACGCTCTAGTGGAGAAGCTGGACGCCCACTCAGTGATCGTGGTCATCGAGTGCGAGCACCTGTGCATGGCGATGCGTGGCATCCGCAAACCGGGTGCAAAAACCACCACCTCGGCAGTGCGTGGTGGGTTCCAGCGCAACGCCGCCTCCCGCGCGGAAGTGCTCTCTTTGCTGCGATGAGCACTCAGATCATGGGCATCCTCAACATCACTGAGGACTCGTTTTCCGACGGCGGCCGCTACCTCCACCTCGACGCCGCCCTCGCCCACGCCCGCGAACTCATCGCCGCCGGGGCTGACATCATCGACGTCGGCGGCGAATCCACCCGCCCCGGCGCCACCCGCCCCGGCGCCACCCGCGTCCCCGAGGACCTCGAACACGCCCGGGTGGTGCCCGTGATCCGTGCACTGAGTGAGATGGGTGTGACCTGCAGCGTCGATACGATGCGCGCTTCGGTGGCGGAGGCGGCTCTGGCTGCGGGGGCCACCATTATTAATGACGTCTCGGGCGCGCAGGCTGACCCTGCGATGTTGGGTGTGATGGCGGCGTCGGACGCGCGCTGCTGCCTGATGCACTGGGACACGGAGCGTTTCGGTGACGCCGCCGGCACCAGCCAAGCCGCGGTTCCCGACGTGCTAGGGCGCCTGTTGGGCCTGGCGCGCGAGGCGGAGGCCGCTGGGGTGGCGCGTGAACGAATCATCATTGATCCTGGCCTCGGCTTTGCCAAGACCGCCGAGGACAATTGGGCGCTGCTTGCCGCGCTGCCCGCCTTCGTTGCCACCGGCTACCCTGTGCTCGTCGGCGCCTCCCGCAAACGTTTCCTTAATACACTGAGTGGGAGTCGGGTGGACGTGGCCACCGCCACTGTCTCCGCCCTCGCGGCAGCCCACGGCGCGTGGTGTGTGCGTGTGCATGACGTGGCGGCAACGCACGCAGCGTTGGCGGTGGCGCGAGCTTGGAAGGAGCATGAATGGACCGCATAGAGTTGCGTGGCCTGCGCGGCTACGGCTACCACGGGGTGCTGCCGGAGGAAAAGGCGGCCGGCCAGGAGTTCAGTGTGGACATCACCTGCTGGCTGCCGCTGACCCGCACTGACGACCTCACTCAGACAGTGAACTACGCCGAACTCGCCGAGCTGGCCTACGGGGTGCTCACGGGACCGGGCTTCGATCTCATTGAGACGGTGGCCACAAGCATTGCCGACGCCGCCCTCGAGGCCTTCCCCCTCATGGACGCCATCGAGGTTACAGTGCATAAGCCGCACGCCCCGATCCCTCGTGACTTCGCGGACGTGGCCGTCACAGCGAGGCGCACCCGATGATCCGCGCTGTCCTTTCCATCGGCTCCAACATGGCCGACCGCCTGGCCCTCTTGCGCCAGGCCCGCGACGCCTTCGCCCCCGAACTCGTGGCCGCCTCCCGCGTCTACGAAACCCCACCCTGGGGCGTGGAAGACCAGGACCCCTTTCTCAACGCAGTGCTCATCATCCACACGGAATCCACCCCCCTCGAGCTCCTCCGGCGCGCCCAAGCGGTGGAACAGGCGGCGCAGCGCGTACGCGAACGACGCTGGGGGCCACGCACCCTCGACATCGACATCATCACCGCCACCGACCTCACCACCGGCCAAGAAATCACCTCCACCACCCCCACCC
>NZ_JANIKJ010000011.1:0-72394 GCF_024580965.1 Corynebacterium kozikiae | reverse complement strand
GCCCCACAGGGCCCACAAACGAAATATCTCGAGGCACCGCCGGCCAAAAGCCAAAAGCCAAACGGTGCCTCGAGATATTTCGTTTGTGGGCCCTGTGGGGCTCGAACCCACGACCTGCGGATTAAAAGTCCGTAGCTCTACCAGCTGAGCTAAAGGCCCACGTGCAAACAACTGCTTGCACCCCAGCAATCATAGTGCACAACCCCCACCCAGAGCCAAAAAGCCGCCTACCCTTTTGCATTCTGTTGGGGGTAGGCGGCAATGAGGAGGCTGGCTCAGTTATGCCTTCATGGAGCCGGTCTCAATGAAACGCTGGTGGAAGGACAGCGCGGTTGCGAGGTCATGCGGGGTCTGCATGGTCTTGCGCTCCTTAGCAAGGGAGAGGGCGCGGTCGTAGTATTCCTGCAGCGCTGGGCGGTAGTCAGGGTGCGCAATAGCGATGATCTTTTCCGCACGCTGGGTTGGGGCCAGGCCGCGGAGGTCGGCGTAGCCGTACTCGGTGATGAGCACCTTCACGTCCTGTTCCGTGTGGTCCACGTGAGACACGAACGGCACGATTGCGGAGATGGCGCCACCCTTGGCGTCGGAAGGCGTGATGAAGGAGGAGATGAAGCCGTTGCGGGTGAAGTCTGCGGAACCACCCACACCGTTCATCATGCGGGAGCCAACCACGTTGGTGGAGTTCACGTTGCCGTAGATGTCTGCCTCGATCAGGCCGTTGGTGGCGATGAGGCCCAGGCGGCGAACAACCTCTGGGTGGTTGGAGATCTGCTGTGGGCGCAGGATGATCTGCTTGGCGTACTTGGAGGCCTCGTTGTTCATGCGCTCCGCGTACTCAGGAGACAGGGAGAAGGAAGTTGCGGAGGCGATGGTCATCTTGCCTGCGTCGATGAGGTCCACCATGCCGTCCTGGATAACCTCGGTGTAGGCGCGGATGTTTTCAAACTTGGAGTCCAGCAGACCTGCCATCACGGCGTTCGGGACGTTACCCACGCCGGACTGCATGATGTAGCCGTCGTAGGTCAGGCGGCCAGCGGCAACCTCGCCCTCCAGGAAGTCCAGGAAGTGGCCAGCGATCTGGCGGGACTGGTCATCGATTGGCTTGAATGGGGCGTTGCGGTCTGGGGCGTCCGTCTCCACCACTGCCACAACCTTGTCCAGGTCAATGTCGATGTAGGTGGTACCAATGCGCTGGCCAGGCTCGGTGATTGGGATTGGCTGGCGGTTTGGCAGGCGGTTGATGCGGTAGATATCCGCCATGCCCTCCAGCTCCAGGGACTGCCAAGAGTTGACCTCGATGATGATCTTCTCTGCGTTGTCCAGGTACTCCACGTTGTTACCAATGGAGGAGGAAGGAACCAGGTGGCCTTCCTCGGTGATGCGCACTGCCTCCACGATGGCAACGTTCATTTTGCCGAAGAAGCCCTGCTCAACGTAGATCGGGGACTCGGAGAGGTGGTAGTCCGCGTACAGGGACTTACCCTCGTTGATCTTGTTTCGCAGGATTGGGTCAGACTGGTATGGGGTGCGGAAGTGGATTGCGTCTGCTTCTGCCAGAACACCGTCGCAGTCAGGTGCGGTGGAAGCGCCGGTGAACAAACCGATGGAGTAAGCCTCACCCTTGGCGTGAGCCTCCTTCGCGCGGTTGGCGATTGCGGTTGGCAGTGCCTTTGGGTAGCCGGCGCCGGTGAAGCCGGAGATACCTACGTTGTCACCGTTGTTCACAAAGGTTGCGGCTTCCTCAGCAGACATAACCTTGCCGCGAAGCTGTGCATTCGCAATGCGATCAGACATCAATTCCTCCTGAAATAACCCACCAATCCCTGAGAGAAACGGTGGAAATGTGAAGTTTGTACCGCGCCAAACCGCCACGCCCCAAATGTGAGCGCACAAACAGTATTGCCGCATAGTTACGGACACCACATTAGCGGAAAGTGGTGCAGAATGGCGCCCACTTTGCACCCCCATTTCGCTACCCCCAAAGGCCACCGTGAGTGGTGCGGGCGCTGGGGGCGTCGGCAAGCGTCCTGCCACCGCAGGCTTGATTCCTGGCGCTGCTTGCGTGAAGATTTCATGGTGTCTTTATCTATAGGTTCCCTCCAACTTGCCTCCCCCGTTGTGCTGGCGCCGATGGCAGGCGTGACCAACATGCCGTTTCGAGTGCTCTGCCGCGAACTGGAGCAGGAAAAAACCGGAACCGTCTCCGGGCTGTACGTCTGCGAGATGATCACCGCCCGCGCGCTGGTGGAAGGCAATGAAAAGACGCTGCACATGACCACCTTTGCCCCCAGCGAGCAGCCACGATCCATGCAGCTCTACACCGTGGACCCGGAATACACCTACAAAGCTGCGCGCAAGATTGTGGAGGAGAACCTCGCCGACCACATCGACATGAACTTCGGCTGCCCCGTCCCCAAAGTCACCAGGCGCGGCGGCGGCTCCGCACTCCCCTACAAACGCCGGTTGTTCGGCAAAATCGTGGCCGCAGCAGTACGCGCCACCGAAGGCACAGACATCCCGGTCACAGTAAAGTTCCGCGTAGGCATTGACGACGAGCACCACACGCATCTCGACGCCGGCAGGATCGCAGTCGAAGAAGGTGCGGCTGCGGTGGCACTGCATGCACGCACCGCCGCGCAACGCTACTCCGGCGAGGCCTCCTGGGAGGAAATTACCCGGCTCAAAGAGCACCTCGCACACACCGGCATTCCCGTGCTGGGCAACGGCGACATCTTCAAAGCCTCCGACGCCTCCGCCATGATGCAACAAACCGGATGCGACGGCGTGGTAGTGGGCCGCGGCTGCCTGGGCCGCCCATGGCTGTTCGCCGCCCTCTCCGCGGAGCTGCGCGGCGAGCCCGTACCCAGCGAGCCGACGCTCGGGGAGGTAGTGCGCATCATGATCCGCCACGCGACTTTGCTCATGGAACACGACGGCGAGGCCAAAGGCGCACGTGACATGCGCAAACACATCGGCTGGTACCTCCGTGGCTTTCCCGTAGGCGGCGAAGTGCGCGCACAGCTTTCCAGCATGAACTCCCTGGATGACCTCAAGCGCATCCTCGCCCCTTGGGCCGACTCCCCAGTTCTCGCCGAGGACGCCGAAGGGCCCCGCGGACGCAAAGGCTCACCCGCCAAAGTGGTGCTCCCCGAAGGCTGGCTGGACGACCCCTTTGACCTCACCGTGCCCGAAGGGGCGGACCTCATGCATTCCGGCGGTTAAGGGGGTGGGCCTTGGGTCTTGGGCCTGGGGCACTGGGTCTTGAGCACTGAGCCTTGGGTGTGCGGCAAACTTCAGCAAACATCCAGGTGAACATCGTCTGAATTTCGCTTCAGGTTGGTTCCCTGGATAGACAAGATTTGTTGGGCAAATACAATGTTTTGCATGCGCTCAGCTTTCCGTGAACACCTCGACTCTTTTGCACACGACCTCATTTTGATGTGTGATTCCACCGCAAAGGTGTTGAGCCATGCCTCCAAAGGGCTCACTGAAAATTCACTGGAAGACAGCGAGCAGGCGCTTTCGATGTCCGATGAACTCAACGAGCTTCGCGATCGCTGCACCGACCGCGCAGTTGAACTCCTCGCGCGCGAAGCCCCGGTGGCAAGGGATCTGCGCCAGATCGTCTCCTCCATTTACATCGTGGAGGACCTCGACCGCATGGCAACCCTGGCCATCCACATCGCCTCCACCGCGCGGCGCCGCCACCCCGAGCTGGTTGTGGAGGAACCCATCATGGGCTACTTCCGGGAAATGGGCCGCCTTTGCCAAGACATGACGGCTCAGATCCACGACCTGCTCATCGACCCCGACGCCGACGTAGCCCTCACCCTGAGCACCGACGACGACGCCGTGGACGATCTCCACGTCCACATCATGAGCCTGCTCACAAACCGTGAATGGCCCCACTCAGTGCGCCAAGCGGTGGACGTAGCATTGCTGAGCCGCTACTACGAGCGCTTCGCGGACCACACCGTGAACGTTGCCGGCCAAATCGTATACCTCACCTCCGGGCTGAAGCCGGCCCAGTACACCGACCAAAAGAGTGCCGAAGCCCAAAACCTGGATTTCCAGCGCCGCCTTGGTGAACTCGAACGTCAGTTGGGGCGCTAGGGGTCGTTTGAGGGTGAGCCTGAAAGGCCCCACACACCGCACTTCATGCGAATAAAGCCATGAGCCTGCGACAGCCCCACTGCCTGGCCTACCACCATCCCACAAAAATGCCTTAAGCCCCGCCATGTGTGCGGGGCTTAAAACTATTGTGGTTGATTATCCGAAGCGGCCGGAGATGTAATCCTCGGTTTCCTTCATATCCGGATTTTCAAAGATCTTCTTGGTTGGGCCAACCTCCACCAGGCGGCCTGGCCTGCCGGTTGCTTCCAGTGAGTAGAAGGCGGTCTGATCAGACACACGCGCTGCCTGCTGCATGTTGTGAGTCACGATCACGATGGTGTAGTCCTCTTTCAACTCGTGAATGAGGTCCTCCACCGCCAGGGTGGAAATGGGGTCCAGTGCGGAGCAAGGCTCGTCCATGAGCAGAACCTCCGGCTCCACCGCAATGGCTCGGGCGATGCACAGACGCTGCTGCTGACCACCAGAGAGGCCGCCACCTGGCTTGTCCAGGCGGTCCTTGACCTCATCCCAGAGGTTCGCGCCGCGCAGGGACTTCTCGGCTACTTCCTTGAGGCGCTTCTTGTCTTTCACACCGGAAAGGCGCAGGCCCGCAACCACGTTTTCTTCAATGGACATGGTGGGGAATGGGTTTGCCTTCTGGAACACCATCCCGATAGTGTTGCGGACGGCTACTGGGTCAACCTTGGAACCGTAGATGTCTTCGCCATCAAGGAGGACGGTGCCTTCTACGCGGGCACCTGGGGTGACCTCGTGCATGCGGTTGAGGGAGCGCAGCACGGTGGACTTACCGCAGCCGGAAGGGCCGATGAATGCGGTGACTGAACGTGGGCTCACAGTGAGGTTGACGTCTTGGACGGCGTGGAAATCACCGTAATAAATGTTGAGATCGCGAAGTTCAAGCTTGTTAGACATGTTGTGGGCTTCCTGGAATGTGTGCGGAGTTTGCTTAGGAGGACTTTGCGGAGAACTTGGTGGAGATGATTCGAGCACCCACGTTGAGCAGGGTAATCATGAGCACCAAGGTGAATGCTGCACCCCAGAGCTTGTCCAGTACTGCTGGTGCGGTGCCGGCCTTGTACATGTCCAGCATCATCAGTGGCAGGGAGGATTGTGGCCCGCCGAACGCGTCCCAGTTGATCACCTGGGTGGAGCCCACCAGGATCAGCACTGGCGCGGATTCACCCATCACGCGGGCGATCGCGAGCATCACGCCGGTCACGATGCCGGAGAGTGCGGTTGGGAGCACAATCTTCGCGATGGTCTTCCACTTTGGAACACCGAGCGCGTAGGAGGCCTCGCGGAGATCCTGTGGCACCACGCGGAGCATTTCTTCCGTGTTCCTAATGATCACAGGGACCATGAGGATTACCAGGGCGAGTGCCACGGCGAAGCCAGAGCGGTCCATTCCGAAGAGCACGATCCACATGGAGTACACGAACAGAGCGGCAACGATGGAAGGAACACCAGTAAGGATATCCACCATGAAGGTGGTGATCTTACCCAGGCGGTTACCGTTGGAGTATTCCACCAGATAGATTGCGGTGAAGATGCCAATTGGGATGGAGATCAGGGAGCAAATCAGGGTTTGCACCAGCGTGCCCACCATGGCGTGGAGTGCTCCGCCGCCTGGCATGGAATAGAGCACGCCCTTTTGGGAGGTGGTCCACCACTCAGGGGAAAGCACTGGGCCGAGGCCTCGGGCGATGAGGGTGTAGAGCACCCACACCAGGGGCACCATAGCGAGCGCCATCACGCCGTACACCAGGAAGGTTGCAACGGAGTTCGTGGCTTTACGCTTGCTGCTGATGCCTTGGAATGTTGGGCTGGAGGTTGTTACGGGGGCAGTAATGTTCGTCATGTCTGTGGCCTACTTCTTCTTCACCACGATGGAACGTGCGATGGAGTTGACCACGAAGGTCAGTGCGAACAGGACCAGGCCCGCGGCGATGTATGCCCCGGCGCGGAGGTCATCATTAAATTCTGGAGCTGCGTTTGCGATAGCGGTTGCAAAGGTGGTGCCGCCGTCAAAGATGGAGAAGCGGAACTCGGAGGAGGGGGAAACCACGAGGTAGAGTGCCATGGTCTCACCGAGCGCACGGCCGAGGCCGAGCATCGAGCCGGACACATAACCTGGCATACCAAATGGGAGCACGGTCATGCGGACCACTTCCCAGCGGGTTGCGCCAAGGGCGAGCGCTGCTTCCACCTGGCCGCGTGGGGTCTGGATGAAGACCTCGCGGGCGGTTGCTGCAATCACAGGGAGGATCATTACCGCCAGCACCACACCACCGGTAAACATGTTGCGGCCGGTAGCGAAGGCTGGGGAGTTTGAGTAGGTGGAGAAGAGGAAGAAATCTCCAGCTACGCGGTTGAGCCACTCGTAGAAGCCCGAGAGGGCTGGGCCCAGCACCTGCCAGCCCCACAGGCCGTACACGATGGACGGCACTGCGGCGAGCATGTCCACCAGGAATCCCAGTGGGCGCACGAGGCGGGTAGGTGCGTAGTTTGAAAGGAAGATTGCGATGCCCAGGGCAACCGGCATTGCGATCACGAGCGCGATCACTGAGATCATCACCGTGGAGGCAAACAGGTTGGGGATACCGAACGCCATTGCGGAGGTATCCAGCAGGTTCCAGTTTGCGGAGTAGGTGAAGAAATTCTCGGTGTTGTTGCGCAGCGCTGGCACTGCGCGCCAGATGAGAAAGGCGCCGATGGCTGCGATGATGACGGTGATCATCACTGCGGAAATCTTGGCGACGTTGCTGAAGATTACGTCGCCAGGACGGCGCACGCCTGCGCCCTTTGCGTCACTGCCCGATGGGGTGTGCGACATGCTTTTCTCTTGGGTGGGTTCTAGAACCCCAGTTCCGGTTCCGGTTGGCCTGGACATCAGGTGAATTTTCCTTGCAGGTGGTGATTAGGAGATGGCCTCGACAGCAGCCTGGAGGCGCTCGAGGTGCTGGCCGGTCACTGGGATGTAGCCAAGCTCATTAAGCTGGTCGTTCTGGTTCTCCAGAGCAACGGTCAGGAAGTCCTTCACCTGGTTGCGAGTGTTCTCATCGTAACCAGCGGAGCAGACGATTTCGTAGGTGGTGAGCACCAGTGGGTATGCGCCTTCGTTTTCAGAAGCGAAGAGTGCCTCGGTGTCCACAACCATGTTGTGGCCCTCGGTCTTGAACGCGAGGTTGTCCAGGGCAACGCCCACGGATTCTGGGTTCAGCTCAACTGAGCCCGCACCGAAATCGATGTTAGCAACGCCCAGGCTCTGCTGCTTTGCAAAGCCAGACTCTACGTAGGTGATTGCACCCTCGATGCTTTTAACCTCAGAGGCCACACCGTTGGAGCCGTTTGCGCCGGAGCCAACAGTTGCTGGGAAGGCCTGGCCGGTGGTGTCCCAGTTCTCAGGGGTAGAAGCAACCAGGAACTTCTGGAAGTTGTCGGAAGTACCGGACTCATCAGAGCGGAAGATCACGGAGATTTGGGTCTCAGGCAGCTCTGCATCTGGGTTCTCAGCAGCGATCTCAGGTGCGTTCCATGCGGTGATGGAACCGTTGAAGATCTTTGCAACGGTTGCGGTGGAAAGGTTCAGGGTGTCCACACCTGGGAGGTTGTATGCAATAGCAACTGGACCGATCACCATTGGCAGGTGCCAAGCCTCATTGCCGCCACAGCGCTGTGCAGCTGGCTCAACCTGGTCATCAGCCAGTGGGGAGTCAGAACCTGCGAACACAGCCTGGCCGCCGATGAAGTTCTTACGGCCGGAGCCAGAACCGGAAGCGGTGTAAGCCAGGGAGGCGCCGGAAACAGCCTGCTGGTACTGAACGTTGAAGAAGTCCATTGCGTTCTGCTGAGAGGATGCACCCTCAGCAACCAGGGAACCGGTAGCACCGGTCAGGTTTGCGGCAACTTCGCTCGCACCGGTTGCGTCGGAGGAAGAGGAGCTCGTAGAGGTCTCGGAACAAGCAGCAAGTACGAGGGACGCTACAACAGCAGAGGCGAGCAGAATTTTGCGTGACACTGGCGAAAACCTTTCAGTAATGAGTTTGGCGTCGAGTGCACACAGTATTGTTCGTTATTGAAACGCAATTATCCTGGAAACTAACAACAGGTGAACAGGTACTTGCCCCAGGTAAACGCGCTGGTCAGCCCTCAAACAATTGGGAAAAATTCCTGCTAAAGTGCCCAAAATTACACCTGCCACCACACCGCCACAACCTTGTACACGCCCCGCTAAAGGTTCCTGTTCACCTTCCGTACACCTATAGCGCGCCCCCTTGCTACGCGCCATACAAACAGTGGCGCTGTGAAACGCTAAACCCCAAGCGCTGATACGCAGCAACTGCCGGTGCATTATCCGCCTCAACATAAAGGATCACCGCGGTGTTCCCCTGCTCCGCTAGATGTTTGAGCCCAGCGGCAACCAAGGGCGTACCCAAGCCTTTCCCGCGCCCGCTATCAGCCAGGCCAACCACGTATACCTCGCCCGGCGCGCCCTGGACCTGCTTGATCCAGTGGAATCCCACAAGGTTCTGGGACTCGTCAAGCAGGAACAGCACATCCTTGGCAGAAAACCACTCAGTATCTATTGCGGTATCCAGCCGCTGCAGGTCCCAGCCACCCTGCTCTGGGTGCCAGGAGAATGCCTGGTTGTTCGCCTCCAGCCACTGCTGCTTGAGCTCGGGGCGCTCGGCAAAGGTACTGATGGAATAGCCCTGCGGTACCGCTGCTGCTGTGTCCACTGCCGCGAGTAGCGCCTCTTTTTGGATTTCCATCACCAACAGCTCGCGCACCACTTCCCTGCCGGTCTTTGCCGCGAGATGCTGCGCTGCGGGGAGGTTGCCGTGCGCCCACACTGGCGCCTCGAGCCCTGTGATCAGGCGTGTTCCATGACCGTTCCCCCGCGCGCTCGGGGCGACCACGAGCTCGGCGCTGGCGGCGTCGTACGTGCAAAACCCCACGAGCTCGCTGCCTTGGTAGGCGCCGAGGAAGGGGTTGGTGGCGAGGTTTCGGAGGAATTGCTCGGAGATTGGGGCGAGGCCATCATGGGCTTGAGCCTGCTCAGCGATAGCGCGGGCGGCGGCGAGTTCGGCGGGCGTTGGGGGCGTGGTGGGAAGCATAGGTACAATACTAGGGTGCTTTCCAAAAAATCTGTGGTGGCTCTGGGTGCCGTTTCAGCCGTGCTGGGCTGCGGTTTCCTTGTCGATACCGCCCTGGCCACCCGCGCGGAGGCTCAACTCTCACGCACGATCGCCGCGGACGCCGAGCTCACGCAAGTGCCCAGCGTCTTCATAGGAGGCGGTCCACTGTTCCTCCTCGGGGTGCTGAAGGGGGAGGTGCCCACGGTTGCAGCGAGCATTAACGACGCCACCAGCAACCGCTACGGACTGGTATCCACCCAGGTGGAATTCAAAGATGTGACCATGAGCGCGCAGGATATCCTCGCGGGCAACGTGGATGGGGCGAACGCCACGCTCATGACATCCCAAGTACGCCTGGACCCTGTTGCGGTGGGCGCGCTGCTGCACATCCCTGACCTAGACATTTCCAACCCGCACAACATCTCTCCCGCCGGCGTGCCCAGCAGTGAGGTGCAGCTTCGCGGCACTATCGACGGCCAGGAGGCGCCCGTGACCGTGCGCGCTGACCTGCGCCTCAACGGCCCTACCTTCCGCATGACGCCAACACTCGTGCTGGACAACCCCACCACACTGAGTGAAGAGGCCATCTACCAGGCCTTCAATTTATCCTTTGACACCAACACGCTGCCCCTTGGCGGCCAGGCCGACTACGTTGCCGTGAGCGGAGGAGTGATCCTGTTCAGCGCCACGAAGCGGGACGTGGTGGTGGAGATTTCTGAATTCACTCAGTTCGATTAGCACTGCTAAATACGGATGGACAGGAAGCTCAACGCCACACGCAGAGTGGACATCGGGGTAGCCGGGATTGACTCAACCGGGGCGTAGACCTCGATGGCCTGTGGCACCGCCTTGAGGGTGACCTCCTCCAACTGGCCGATGTATTCGCCATCTACCTGGAAGCCGCGCTCCTCGTGGCAGCGCAGGTGAACTTGGTTGGCGTCGTCAAAGCGGAAGGTGAACTTTTCCAACCAGCGCAGCGTGCGTTTGGAGTGGCCAAAGCCCACCAGGTGTGCCATGCCGGCCACGCCACGCGGCCCGGAAATAGTGCGCAAGCCATACAGACCCAGGCCTTGGTCAAAGGAATTGCGGGGGTTTGTGATCACAGGCAAGGGCCCGAGGAACGTCCATGGGTTGGTATTGGAGGCGATGAGCAGCGGTAAATCGGCCTCGTGGATCTCCTCCCCCGCCGAGTTGGAGGCACGCAACTCCAGGTGCGGAGGGTTGCGGTGCATCCGACGCCACGCGCGCAGTGCCACACGCATGTAGCGCAGCGGGGTGGCGGCAAAGCCGCGGTTGCGCACGCGCTCAACGCCCTCGATGACGTCGGCATCAATACCGAAGCCGGCATTCACCGCGAACCAAGAATCATCCCAGGTACCCAGTTCCACCAGGCGGGTGTGCTCATTGGCCAGTGTATGGGCCAAGGCCTCAGCGGCGAGCTGCGGGTCCGCTGGGAAACCGAGGGCCCGGGCGAACACGTTGGCACTGCCGGTGGGGATGACTGCGAGCCGGGGCGCGGTGCCAGGGTCGGTGGGTGCGTGGACGCTGCCCAGCAAGCCGTTCACTACCTCGTTCACGGTGCCGTCGCCACCCACCGCGATCACTACGTCAAAATCATCACGGCTGAGGCCGGTGCACATTTCGGTGGCATGCCCCGGCGCGTGCGTGAACTGGGCACGCAGCTCCAAGCCCTCCACCTTGGACAGCGCCGGGATCACCCGGCGGAACAGGGCCGGATCTTGCGTGGTGGAGTTCGGGTTAGCGATCAATAGTGCGCGCATTCGCCCCACTTTATACATCTTTCCTGTGCTCCTCCTATATGCATGCAAGGTTCTCGCCAGAAAGTGGGCATAATGGGAAACCATGAGTGAAGAACGTAACGACGTGAACCAGCCTGACACGAACGCTGAAAGCCCCGCTGTTTCCCTCAGCGGTTCCGACCAAGTGGCAAAGGCCGCGGAACAGTGGAAGGAAAGCGCCCACCGCAACATCCCTGGCCTTGGTGACCTCCCCATCCCGGATGACACCGCGAACCTGCGCGAAGGCCCGAATCTGCACGACGGCCTGCTGGCCCTGCTCCCCCTCGTCGGTGTGTGGCGCGGCACCGGCCAAGCCGACACCCCAGAAGGTGGCCAATTCTCTTTTGGCCAGCAGCTCACCTTTGCCCATGATGGCGAAAACTACCTCACCTACGAGTCCCGCACGTGGCGCCTGGATGAAAATGGCCAATCCACCGGCCTTGAGGAGCGCGAAACCGGCTTCTGGCGGATCAACCTCAAGGATGAAATTGAGGTGGTTGCCGCGGGCGCTGCTGGCGTGGTGGAGATCTACTACGGGCAGCCGCTCAACGAGCGCGCCTGGGAGTTGGAGTCCGCTTCCACCATGGTCACCGCAACCGGCCCCACGGGATTCGGCCCAGGCAAGCGCCTGTATGGGCTCATGCCGAACAACAACCTTGGTTGGGTGGATGAGCGCGTGCGCGACGGCGAGCTCACCCCGAGGATGTCGGCTGAGCTGCAGCGCGTAATCGGCTAACGGCCCTCGATCGCTTGGGCAATGAGCGCCTCAATTTCGGCGGCGTTGTCCGGGCGGCGAAGTTTCGTGTCATTGATGCGCCTCACGCGCGCGGCCATGCGCACAGAGGACACCAGCCACACGGAGTCCGCTTTCTCCGTGAGGTACTCCAGGTCCATGTTGGTTTTGAGTTTGCAGTTCCACCCTTGGGCCTGAGCCACTTCAAAGAGGGCGGCTTGGGTGGTGCCGGGCAGGATATTGCCCTCGGGGGCAGGGGTGCGCAGTTTGTTGCCGCGCACGGTGACCACTGTTGAGGTGGCGCCTTCAAGAATGCGGTTGCCCTCGGTAAAGATCACGTCATCAAACCCGTGGGCCTGCGCCCAGCGCAACGCGGCCATGTTCGCCGCGTAGTTGAGGGTTTTTGCGCCCACCACCAGCCACGGCGCACCCGCCGGACTCGATGAGCCCTCCTCCGGGATGTCCAGGGTGTAGCCGCGCGGGGAGGTCATGACGCGCACGCCTTGCTCGCGCTGCGTGATGGTCTGTTCTGGCACGGCGCTCACGGTGAGCCAGGCGCTGGGAATGCCGGTGCTGGCGCGGCCGCGGGTGTAGGTCCACACGCACTTGGCGTCTTGATCCGTGCGGGCGAACCATTGGGCGGCCGCCTCCTGGGTGGCCCCGAGCCACTGGCTGGTATTGGGGGCGGGCAGGTCCAAAAGTTTCGCAGAACTCTGGAAACGCGCGGCGTGCATGGAGGCGTTGCAGACGCGGCCGCCGCGGAGGAGCAGCGTTTCAAAGACGCCGTCGCCACGGGTGACTGCGGCGTCGTCAACGAACACCAGGGGCAATTGCGGGGAGTGTTGCCGCATGGAACCACCGAAAGGTTCGATCACCACCACGATCGGATCTGGAGTACAACCCATGATGAATAGTATGCCCGATCACAGGCCAAAGCCGTGAGGCGGAATCGGCGCCAATTGGTGTGGGCTTGAACATGTTTTCTGTGCCCGAGCGAAAACGTCGGTAATCGCACTAGCATCGGGAGAATGAACTACAGCTCTGCTCTGCTTTCCACTCCACAGGCCGCGCCCTACATGGAGGGCGAGGTCCCCGAATTCGCCGGGGTTGCCTGGCATTATGGTGACCCGCTGAGTGAGCAGCGAAACTTCGACCGCGGCGGCGGAATTGTAGACCGCTCCAACCGCGTCGTGCTCAAGGTAGCGGGCCCGGACGCGGCAACGTTCCTCAACAACCTGCTCAGCCAGAAGCTTTCCGACGAGTCCCAGGCGGGCACGTGGGCGCTCGACCTTGACCCTCAAGGCAGGGTGTTGCACTACGCCGGCGTGATTGCTCATGAGGGGGCGTTCTTCCTGGACGTAAGCCCCAGGGGTGCGGACTCTCTGCAGAGTTACCTGGAGAAGATGGTGTTCTGGTCTGAGGTAGAGATCAGCCGCACTCAGCTTGGCTTGCTCTCGCTTGTCTCGGCGGCACCCCTGCCTCAGGTGGAGGATTTTGCTCTGCGCCGCGAGTACACCCTGGCCGGCTACCACTGCGTGGATGTGCTGGTGGAGGATCTGGAAGAGGCGGCTGCCACGCTGCAGCGAGACCTTGGGGTGAAGCTCACCGGGTTGATGGCCTACACCGCCCTCCGCGTGCGCGCCGTGGAGCCGGAGGTGGGCCTGGATTTGGATGAGAAGTCCATCCCCCACGAGTCCTGGCGGCTGCTGCACAACGCCGTACACCTAAACAAGGGTTGCTACCGGGGCCAGGAAACGGTGGCCAGGGTGGAAAACCTAGGTAGATCCCCCAGGGTCCTGGCCCTGGCGCACCTGGACGGTTCCGCCCCCGAGCTACCGCCGATTGGCGCCGAGATTCTTGCGGGAGGGCGCGCCGTTGGGCGCGTCGGCACCGTTGTGCATGACTTCGAGCTGGGGCCGATCGCGTTGGTTCTGCTCAAACGGAGCGCGGTAGGGGCCGGAACCGGGGTCGGGGTCGATTTGCGGACTGGCAACGGGGACGTGGCACTAATGCTGGACCGGGATTCGCTGCCGCCGGAGACGGAACAGGCGGGGCGCAAGGCGCAAGAGACGCTCCGTGGAAAATGACCCTCCGGGGGAAATGATCGCGCAGCGGGAGGAACGTTTCCCCAGCTAGGGGGGACGTTGCGACAAATCCGTGTGTTTGCGGCTATTGTGTCTAACAGGAATACATTTGTAAAGCTTATCGGAGCGTCCAAGTTCCCGGGACGCATCTCGCTACTCTCAAGGGGGTCATGCCATGGGTCGTGGACGCGCGAAGGCGAAGCAGACCAAGGTTGCACGTCAGTTGAAGTACAACACCCCAGACATGGATCTGGACTCGCTGCAGCGCGAGCTGTCTGGGAAGAACCCTCGCCCCCACCGCTCTGACGACGTACCAGCGGAATACGCGGAGTGGATTGAGGAAGAAGACTAACCTCAACGCCAAAGACCCCGCCCACCACACGGTGAGCGGGGTCTTTCGGGTGCATTAGGAGTTGGCCGGGTGAGCGCCGGTGAGCACTACCTTGGCCTCGCCTTCCTCGCTGGCACGGATGGTGCCCAGCTCCCAGGAGTCAATGTGGCGGGCAGCCAGCATGGCGAGCACGCGGTCGCGGTCCTTCGGGGCCACCACGGCCACCATGCCCACACCCATGTTGAAGGTCTTTTCCATCTCGCTCTGCGGCACCTGGCCCACAGATTCGATGAGGCGGAAAATCGGTCCGGGTGCCCAGGTTGCGCGGGACAACTCCGCGGTGAGCCCTTCTGGGATCACTCGCTCCAAGTTGCCCGCCAAGCCGCCACCGGTGACGTGGCAGAACGTGTGAACCTCGCACTCACCCGCCAGCGCCAAGCAGTCCAGGGCGTAGATGCGGGTTGGCTCCAGCAGCTCCTCACCCAAGGTGCGGCCAAGCTCCTCAATGTGGCCATCCAACGGCAAACCAGCCTTCTCCAGCAGCACATGGCGCGCCAGGGAGTAGCCGTTGGAGTGCAACCCGGAGGAGGCCATGGCGATCACCACGTCACCAGAGCGCACACGCTCAGGGCCAAGCACCTCATCGGCTTCCACTACGCCCACGGCGGTGGCGGAGACGTCGTAATGATCGGGCTCCATCACACCTGGGTGCTCCGCTGTCTCACCGCCGAGCAGCGCACAACCTGCCTGCACGCAGCCCTCCGCGATGCCGGCGACGATCTGCGCAACATGCTCCGGCACAACCTTGCCGATAGCGATGTAGTCCTGCAGGAACAGCGGCTCGGCTCCACACACCACCAGGTCATCCACACACATTGCCACGAGGTCGATGCCGATGGTGTCATGCTTGCCCATCGCCTGGGCCACGGCGAGTTTGGTTCCTACGCCGTCAGAACCCGCAGCCAGCAAAGGCTCACGGTACTTGCCCAGCGCGAATAGGCCTGCAAAGCCGCCAAGGCCGCCACGGACCTCAGGGCGGGTAGCTCGCTTGGCCAGGGGCGCGAACAGCTCCACGGCTTTGTCGCCGGCCTCAATGTCCACGCCTGCTGCGGCGTAAGAAACGCCTTCGTTGTGCTGCGTCATGGTTGGTCGGTGTTCCTTTACTAGTGTGTGCTTACAAAGTTGCTGAATGGGAAACGTGCTGTCTCGGATGGTCTGCCACGGGGCTGCTAGTCCACGCCGCCACAGGAGCTACGCTTCATGGCGCTGACGAGCTCCGCGTTGCGGTTGCCCAATGGCATGCCGATTGGGTATTCACCATCAAAGCATGCGGCACAGAGCTGCTCGCGTGGCTGCGCAGAGGCGGCGATCATTTCATCAATGGAAACGAACCCCAGGGAGTCCGCGCCGAGCGCCGAGCACACCGAGGCCACGATCTCTTCCTCGTTGTCACCGGTCACTGCGTTGGCGATCAACTCCCCCGGGCTTGCAAAGTCAATGCCGTAGAAGCAAGGCCACTTCACCGGCGGGCTGGCAATGCGCACATGTACCTCCGCCGCACCCGCCTCACGCAGCATGCGGATCAGGGCGCGCTGGGTGTTGCCACGCACGATTGAATCATCCACCACGATCAAGCGTTTGCCCGCAATGACCTCGCGCAGCGGGTTCAGCTTCAGCCGGATACCCAACTGGCGCAGGGTCTGCGAAGGCTGGATGAAGGTGCGGCCAACATAGGCGTTCTTCACCAAACCCTGGCCGAAGGGGATACCCGACTCCTGGGCGTAGCCCACCGCCGCCGGGTTGCCAGACTCGGGCACGGGAATTACCAGGTCAGCATCAGCGGGGCACTCCCTGGCCAAGCGGCGCCCGATTTCCAGGCGGGATTCATTGACGTTGCGGCCGTGGATGTTGGAATCCGGGCGAGCGAGGTAAACGTACTCAAACACGCAGGTCTTGCGTTCACCCGTGGCAAAGCGCTCGGAGTGCACCCCGGCGCCGTCAATCGCAATGAGCTCGCCGGGCTCCACCTCACGCACAAACGACGCGCCCACGATGTCCAGGGCGCAGGTTTCGCTGGCGACTACCCAGCCCGCCTCCAGCCGGCCGAGCACCAGTGGGCGGATGCCCCAAGGATCGCGGGCGGCGTAGAGCGTGTGGCCGTCGGTAATGGTGAGGCAGAAGGCGCCGCGGATGCGTGGCAGCAGCTCGCGGGCAGATTCCAGCACGCCGCGGCCCTCACCGACGCCGCGGGAGAGCAGGGCCGTCATGACGTCGGAGTCTGAGGGCTCCGTTTCCGGGTCCACTAGGCCAGCTTCACCGGCCTCACCCATCAGCTCCAGGTAGTTCACCAGGTTGCCATTGTGACAGAGGGCAATGTCGGTGCCGTCTTGAGCCACGCGGAACATTGGCTGGGAGTTTTCCCAGGTCACGCCGCCGGCAGTGCTGTAACGGGTGTGCCCGATGGCAACGTCGCCGCGCAGGGAATCCAGGGTTTGCTCATCGAATACTTGAGACACCAGGCCCAAGTCTTTGAACACCACCACTTGGTCACCGTCACCCACCGCAATTCCGGCGGCCTCTTGGCCGCGGTGCTGGAGGGCAAAGAGGCCAAAGTAGGTGAGCTTGGAGACGTCCTCGCTTGGAGCCCAGACGCCAAATACGCCGCACTCCTCCCTCGGGGATTGTTCACCTTGGTCATCCAGAGGTGAGATGGGAAGCATGGAATGCTCAGAAAGCTCAGACGGCTCGGTATTGAACGGGTGGTCAGATTGAGTTTGTGCCACGCCACCATGATAGTGCGTGCGTCAAGTATCGCCTAACAGGTTGCAGACACTTGCCAGCAGGCGGCAGGTGTTCGGCGCCTAGTTGGCCGTGAAGCGGAGCAGCGGCAGCCAGTGCGCCACCTCCCCGGCGCGGGTTCCCGAGCCAAACTTAGGCTCGTATTCACGCAGGCCGGTGGCAAGTTGCAGCCAAGTATGCGGGTCCACCTCCACCACATTTGGGGGTGTCCCTCGGGTATGACGCGGACCCTCGATGCACTGTATTGCCCCAAATGGAGGCACGCGTACTTCCACGGAACGGCCCGGCGCAATCCGCGCAAGCACCTCCAGTGTCTCCCGCACCGCCGCTGCTACCTGGGCACGAGCGGGCGCCGGGGCGGCGTCGGCCCCCTCTATCCATCCCTGCAGCCCCCTGGTTGCCTGATAGTCATTGTGTTCCTGTGTGCGAGGAATTGGGTTCATAATGATTCAGAATCCTACACCTCACATTTGGGCGGTGGCGTTGGGCTAGTATGACCTGCATGGCTTCCCCAAATTCATCGGTAACGCTGCGCTTTCTTGCCGCCCCCACGGATGTGTTGATGCAGGGCAACAGGGGTGTTGGCGGCGGGCGCGTGCTGGAGTGGATCGACAAAGCGGCCTACGCCTGCGCCGTGCAGTGGGCGCGGACCTACTGCGTGACCGCATACGTTGGCCACATTCACTTCACGCGGCCTATCCCATCGGGCCACATTGTGGAGGTTCGCTCCCGGATAGCCATGACCGGGCGTTCCAGCATGCACATCGTCAATGAGGTGCTTTCCGCCGATCCCCGCGAGGGCAAATTCACCCGCGCCTGCGACTGCCTGGTGATCTTTGTAGCCAAGGACCCCGACAGCGGCAAAGCCATGCCCGTGCCCTCCTACGAGCCGGACACCCCCGAGGAAATCCGCATCCACAACGCCGCACTCTCCCGCATTGATCTGCGCAAAGCTATCGAGGCGGAGATGGAGCAGCAAACCTACGACGGCCCCTCCGACGCCCCACGGCTGATCACCCGCTTCCTGGCCAAGCCCACCGACGTGAACTGGGGTGGCAAAGTCCACGGCGGTACCGCGATGGAATGGATCGACGAAGCCGGCGCCGCATGCACCATGGAGTGGTCCGGCGAGCACACCGTAGCCGTCTACGCCGGCGGCATTCGCTTCTACCAGCCAATCCAAATCGGCGACCTCATCGAGGTAGACGCCCGGCTCATGCGTACCGACGGCCGCGGCATGCAGATGTCCATCCACGTCCGCTCGGGCAATCCGAAGGGCGGGCGCAGCGAGCTGGAAACTGCGATCCACGCCACCGTGAGCTATGTAGCCGTGGACATTGACGGAAATCCTCTGCCCGCCCGGCAATTCATCCCCGTCACGGAGGAAGACAAGCGCCTTGCCGAACACGCGCAAATCCTGCGCGAACTCCGCGCCGAATACACCCCATTGCCGCTGATCCCGCAAGTGACGCAGCAGCGGATTGATTAGGGAGGTGTTATTAGAGAGGTGCTATTAGGTAGGTCCTAGTGGCCGGCGACCACGATCCACACCGCAACCAGGTGGATGATCGCCGCGATCACGGTGGCTAAGTGGAACACCTCATGGAAACCCAAGATCTTGGCTCTTTTCCCTGGCCACTGGAGGCCGTAGAACAGTGCACCCACCGTGTACACAATTCCGCCAGCGAACAACAGCCACACCACCGCCGGACCCGCGGTTACCCACAACTGCGGGATGAGCGGCACAATCAGCCAACCGAGCGCCAAATACACCACCACGTCCAGCCACCGAGGATGTTCAATCCACCACATGTTGAGCACCACCGCGCCAGCCGCCCCAATCCAGGAGGCGGTGAGGATCCACCAATTGCCGGGCAAGGCGATGAGGCAGAGTGGCGTGTAGGTGGCGGCGATGAACACGGCGATCATGGAGTGGTCCGCACGCCGCCACCAGTTGATCGCACTCAGTGACTTCCATGGGCCGCGGTGGTAGGCGGCGGACACCCCGAACAGCCCCACCACCCCGAGTGCATACACCAACACCCCAATGGCCTGCTGCCACGGCAGCACCATGAAGCCGTAGGTTGCAAGCACGGAACCACTCACTACGGAAAGCCACGAGGCAACCAAGTGGAACCAACCACGCATGGCGGGGCGCTGGCCGCGGTCGTAGACCCAGCGGCGCATCTCCTTGAGCGGGGATTCTGACAAATCCGTTGGGCGTGAGGTTGGGCGCTGCACTTTGGGTTGAGCGGCGTGGTTGCCCGGCGTTTGTAGCGCGGCGGCGTGCTGTGTGTGTTGTTCAGCGGTCATTGGGGCCAACTTACTGTTTGCTTCTCCACGGTTTCTTACTACACCGTAACTTATGGTGTGGGTGGAGAGCTACCGCAGGTAATGGGCGGTACCGAACTTCAACGCAATTGGCAGGAAGTTTTCAGGTTTGCTGCACAACCGCTGCCCCATTCGGGCTGTTGAACAATATCTAGCAAGGTCAGTGGCATAAATCTCAGTTTGAACAGGGGGCGGCGATCGCACAGGATGCATACAGAAAATTGAAAAGTGCAGGTCAGTGCCCTATGAAATTGTTTGCATAAACTTTGCGAAAACGTTCAACGCATGCCACACTGGTGGCATCGGTTGGTTCACACCGCCGTAGCAAACAAGTTCAGATTGGATCGTGCAAGGCTGCTTGCACATACCGCGCCGGTGGTTTGTTGAGGGACATTGCCACTGGCAGCGAGCAAGCAGGTTGACTCGTTTGAGGGCACCGTGGCTAAAGCGTTGAGGGGCGCTTTCCCGGTGTGCGAGGCAACTACCTTCTCACTTACGCGAATCGCGTACACGATCCGATCTGGACTTGTTTCGCTATTTGCGCAGGCGTGCCTGAACAGCGCTTGTAAAGATTTCCGACGCCCACCTCCTTCAACGCAAACGCAAAAAGCCGGTAGGGGCCATCTCAACGCACCCTACCGGCCTTCAGAACCTATCCCCGCTACTTATCCCCGCTGCGCAACGTAGCTCACGGCGTTGGCAAAGATGTCTTGCACCTCAATGCCTGGGATGTTTCGCATGAGCCCCTCGCGGAAGCGCTCCGGGTGGCCCATCTTGCCCAGGATGCGACCGTCGGCAGAGATGATGCCTTCGATGGCATAAGAGGAGCCGTTGGGGTTGGCTGGCGCGTCCATGGTGGGCTGGCCGGCGTGGTCCACGTACTGGAACGCCACCTGGCCCGCTGCGAAGAGCGCCTGGGCCTCCTGCTCACTCACTACAAAGCGGCCTTCGCCGTGGGAGACCGGCACCAATTGGCGCTGGCCTGGAGCAAAGGTGCTCAGCCATGGGGAGCGATCCGGGGAGGTGGCTACACGGGTCTCCGCAATCCGGGAGACGTGGCGCAGTTGGCGGTTGTGGGTAAGCGTTGGGGAATCCTCACGCTGCAGGGCCGGGTCACCGTATGGCAGGAAGCCGGACTTCACCAGCGCCTGGAAGCCGTTGCAGATGCCGAGCACAAGGCCGTCGCGGGCCGTGAAGTCCTTTAGGGCTTGGGCTACCTCTGCGGAACGCAAGAATGCCGCGATGAACTTGGCGGAGCCATCGGGTTCGTCACCAAGGGAGAAGCCGCCGGAGAACGCCAGGATGTGGGTGTTCGGGTCCGCCAACTTGGCGATGAACTGGCGGGTGTCCTCCTCCAGCATGGTCGGGGTGAGGTTGCGGATCACGTGGAACTCGGTGGTGGCACCAGCGGCCTCAAAGGCCTCCGCCATGTCATATTCGGAGTTCGTGCCAGGGAACACTGGAAGCAGCACGTGCACGCCGCCCCCACTCACTGCCCGCTGCGTAGCTGGATCCGTAGCCTGAGCGGCAGGAAGCTCGGTGGCAAAGGCCGGCAGTTCCTCGCCTTGCGCGGTGTTCAGCGGGTAGACCTCGCGGTAGCCGGACTCCAGGGCGTCCAGCGCCTGCGCCACGGTGAAGCTCTCCCCTGCCAGGTGCAGGGCAGCACTGGTGTTGGTGGTGCCCAGCAGTTGCGCGCCTGGAACCTCAGTGCCTGGGGCAACGGCCAGCACAATGGAGCCAATCGGCGCCTGCGGCAGGTCTGCCACTTCCAGGCCAACCTCGTTGCCTAGGACCATGTTCACCAGGGCGGAGCCGAGGCCGGACTCGGTCACCGCACTCGCAGCGGCCAGGCTGCCCGCCACGGCCAGTTCACGCACGGCGGCAAAGCTGGTGCGAAGCTGGGTGTAGTTCGGGTCGCCAGCCTCCAGCGGGGTGTGAGCCAGCAGGTAGAGCTCGTATTCGCCGGCTGGGATCGCGGCGGAGACGGTGTGCGAGGCATCCATTGCCGCAACCGCAAAGGTCACCAGGGTCGGTGGCACATGCAGGTCCTCGCCGTAGGTGCCGGACATGGAGTCCTTGCCACCGATCGCGGCCACCTGCAGGCCGTCCTGCGCCTCAAGGAGGCCGAGCAGCGCCTGAGTGACCTCACCCCAACGCTCGGGGTCCTGATCAAGGCGCTGGAAGTATTCCTGGACGCTGAGCCACGCGCCGCGGGCATCAGCACCAGCGGCTGCGAGCTTGGCCATGGCCTCCACCACTGAGTAGGAGCCCATGAGGAATGGGGATTCATCGGCCAGTCGCGGGGAGTATCCCCAGGTCATGACCGACGCCGTGGAGGTGCCACCTGCCAGCGGCAGGGTCTGCACGGAGGCCTGTTCGTCGGTCTTTTGGGTGCGCCCGCCGTAGGGCATGAGAACGGTGGAGCGGCCCACGGTGGCGTCGAACTGCTCGATCATGCCCTCCTGGGAACCGGAAGGCGCCTGCCGCAGAGCCTCCAGAATGGAGGCGGGTGTGGCTGGGGCGCTGGGCGCGTCGGAAGGAACCATTTCCACGGCCTGGGCGCGGTGGGCGCCGTTGGTGTCGATGAACTCGCGGGAGAGGTCGAAGACCAGCTCCTCGCCCATGAACATGCGCAGGCGGCCGGTGTCGGTAATCTCCGCCAGGGCCACTGCCTCGATGTTTTCTGCTGCGGCGGCCTCGATGAAAGTCTCGGCGTCCGCGGGGCGCACCACCACGGCCATGCGCTCCTGGGACTCGGAAATGGCGATCTCGCGGGCGTTGAGGCCGGCGTACTTCAGGGGGACGCGGTCCAGGTGGATGTCAATGGAATCGGCAAGCTCGCCTACCGCCACGGAAACGCCACCCGCACCGAAGTCATTGCAGCGCACAATCATCTGCGCCACCTCGGGCTTGCGGAATAGGCGCTGAATCTTGCGCTCGTTCACCGGGTTGCCCTTCTGGACCTCCGCGCCGGAGCGCGCCAGCGACTCCTCATCGTGAGCCTTGGAGGAACCAGTTGCGCCACCAACGCCGTCACGGCCTGTGCGCCCACCAAGGTAAATCACCACGTCACCGGGCTGCGGCTCCAGGCGCTTCACGTTCTCCACCGGGGCTGCAGCCACCACCGCGCCGAGCTCCATGCGTTTGGCCACATAGCCTGGGTGCACCAGCTCGCGGACACCCGTGGTGGCCAGGCCAATCTGGTTGCCGTAGGAGGAATAGCCGTGCGCGGCGCGGGTGGAAATGTCTGCCTGCGGCAGCTTGCCTTCCAACGTCTGCGAGCGCGGCGTGTTCACGTCACCAGCACCGGAAAGGCGCATCGCCTGATACACCCACGCGCGGCCAGACAGCGGGTCGCGGATCGCACCACCCAAACACGTAGACGCGCCGCCGAAAGGCTCAATCTCCGTGGGGTGATTATGGGTCTCATTCTTGAACATGAGCAACCACGGCTTCTCCGTGCCTTCCACGTCCACGTACACCGAGCAGGCGTTAATCTCCTCAGAGACTTCCTGATCATCCATCACACCGGTGCGGCGCAGCTCACGGCCCATGATTGTGCCCATATCCATGAGGGTGCGGGGCTTGCCGACGCGGCCATTCGCCTCACGCAGCTCCTCATAGCGCGCGAGCGCGCGATCCAGGAGGGGACCAAAGGTGGGCTCGGAATTGGCGATGCTGGTCAGCTCAGTGTTGAAGGTGGTGTGACGGCAGTGATCCGACCAATAGGTATCCAAGGCGGAAAGCTCCACCTCAGTAGGGGTGCGGCCTTCCCCACGGAAGTACTCCTGAGTGACCTTCAAGTCTGCAAGGCTCATGGCCATGCCAACGTCCTTGAGCAACGCCTGCAGGCCGGCGTCATCAAGCGTGAGGAAATCCGGGTAAGTGCGCAGCGGCTCCACCTCACCCATCTCGGGCTGACGCAGCACCGCCATGTCCTTTTCCCCCGACTCAACCGGGTTGATCAAAAACGCACGGATTGCCGCCAGCGCCTCAGCCGAAGGTGCGGGCTCGAACACAAAAAGCTCACCAGAGAAAATTGCCGCCTGAGTAGCCGGCTCGAGCAAGCGCAGGGCCTGCTCGGCGGCGTCGGCGCGCTGATCATACTGGCCGGGCAGCGGCTCCACCGAGAGGTGGGGCTGAGTGAGCAGGTCAGCCAGTTCCTGCTCAGTGAGCACAGAATCAATGCGCTCCTCCGCTACAACAGAGGCTTTGAGCGCTGCGAGGTCTTGTTCAGTGGCGGAAAAGACGTCATAGATATTGACAATCTTGAGCCCCTCAAGGCTCACCCCACCGAGGTTGTTCAAGGTCTCGCGCAGCGCGGATTCCTCATTGCGGAATTGTGGCTTACGGCGAACTGCCAGACGTGCGTCCATGAAAGTGTTCAGGCCTTCCAAAATGCGTGAAAGATTTTCCCCAATAACACTAGCTGGCTTGCACGCCTTAATACATTCTCGGAGCCTGCCTAGACTGGCAAATACTCCTCCAGCAGGTTGATGATCGCCATGTCATCCGGCTGCGTTGCGGAATCAAAACGGCCAACCACCTCCCCTTCCGGGGACACCACAAACTTTTCAAAATTCCAGGCAATATCCGGGCCGCTGCCCTTCAGGGCTTGAAACAGCGCGCTCGCATGTGGGCCATTGACGTCCGCCTTGGCCAAAATGGGAAACTCCACGCCAAAGTTCCTGGTGCAAAACTGGGCAATCTCCTGATTACTGCCCGGTTCCTGGCCACCAAACTGGTTGCAGGGCTGGGCGATCACAAAGAAACCCCGCTGGGCGTATTCCTCAAACAGCTCCTGCAGCGTTTCCAATTGTGGGGTGTAGCCGCACTCACTGGCGGTGTTCACCACCAAAAGGCAGTGGCCTGCCCAATTGGCCATGGTGGTAGTGGTGGCGTCGGGAAGCTCCACCTGCACATCAAAAATGTTCAACTTTGCTCCTCTACTGGACTTTGCCCGTTGCTTGGTTCACCAGCCATGCGTACTCGAACGCGGTTTGCTTCCAGCGGCCATAGCGGCCAGACACGCCACCGTGCCCCGCGGCCATCTCCGTTTTCAGCAAGAACTGCCCACCGGTGGCAGTGGCACGCAGCTTGGCAATCCACTTGGCCGGCTCCACGTAGAGCACGCGGGTGTCGTTAAGTGAGGTCACCGCCAGGATGTTTGGGTAGTCCTTGGCCTCCACGTTTTCATAGGGGGCGTAGCTCTTGATGTACTGGTACACCTCCGGGTCATGCAGCGGGTCACCCCACTCCTCCCACTCGCCCACCGTGAGCGGCAGCTCCGGCATCAGGATTGAGGTGAGGTTGTCCACAAACGGCACCACGGCCTCGATGGCCTTGAAGCGGTCGCCCGCCATGTTGGCCACCGCGCCCATGAGCAGGCCGCCGGCGGAGCCACCCTCAGCCACGAGCATTTCCCTGGTGGTGATGCCCTCGGCGAGCAGGTGGTCTGCCGCCGCGATGAAGTCCGTGAAGGTGTTTTTCTTTGCGAGCATCTTGCCGGAGTCATACCAACCGCGGCCCATCTCGCCACCACCACGGACGTGAGCCACCGCCCAAATCATCCCGCGGTCAAGCAGGGAAAGGCGGGAAACGGAAAAGCCCGGGTCAATGGAGGCCTCATAGGAACCATAGCCGTAGAGCAGCGTGGGGTTTGGCTTGGAAAGATCCAGGTCAGCTCGGTGGACGAGGGAAATGGGGACCTTGGTGCCGTCGGAAGCGCTTGCCCAGGCGCGGCTTGCCACGTAGTCCTCGCGGTTGTAGCCGCCTGGGATCTCCTGCTCTTTGAGGAGCTCGCGCTCACCGGTGGCCAGCCAGTAGTCGTAGAGCTGGCTGGGGGTGGTAAAGGAGCTGTACGAAAGGCGGATCACCGGCGCGTCCCATTCGGGGTGGCCCAGTGAGCTGGAGGTGTAGAGCGGCTCGTCGAAGGCGATCGGGCTGAAGGTGGACCAACCCTCGCGCACGTCCATCACCGAGGTGCGCATGATCGCGCCCTCGCGGTAGCCCAGAACCATGAAGTCACGGAACGTATCTACGCCCTCCACGCGGACGTCCTCGCGGTGCTGCACTAACTCGGGCATTGTGCGGAGGTCATAGGAATCCTGGCCCACCGGGGCATAGCTCAGCGAGAAGTTCGGGCCCCACACATTGTGCGTAAACACCCAGTAATCCTCACCAGCGACCACCGCATGATCAATCGAGTACTCCACACCCTGCTCACGCGGCAAAATGCAGCTGAACTGCCCCTCCGGGTTATCCATGGGAAGCACCCACATCTCCGAGGTTGTGCTGGAGGCCGCAGCGATCATCAAGAAGCGCTCGCTGCGTGTGCCGCCTACGCCCACGTTGAACTTCCCGTCTTCCTCGCGGAACACCAGGACATCCTCGCTGGGGTCCGTGCCCAAGCGGTGGCGCCACACGGACTCAGGGCGCCACGCGGAATCGGCGCGGACGTAGAACACGTACTCCTCCCCCGCCCAAGTGACGCCGTAGAACACATCCTCAATGATGTCCGGCAGCAGCTCGCCCGTCTCCAAGTCTTTGAAGTACAGGGTGAAGCGCTCATCACCTACCGTATCCACTGAGTAGGCCAAAAGGCGCCCAGAATCGGTCACCGCAGACGCGCCGAGGGCAAAAAACTCATGCCCCTTTGCCAGGGCGTTGTGGTCTAAGATGACCTGCTCCCCTTCCGGCGCGCCTTGCTCAGGCAGGATGGGGGCTCGCCAGAGGTCGGTGCCCTCGGCCACCGGGATGCGGCAGGAAATGCCGTAATCCTGGCCTTCGATGGTGCGGCCGTAATACCAATAGTTGCCGCTGCGCTGCGGGATGGAAAGATCCGTCTCCTTCACGCGAGACTTGATCTCCTGGAAGATGTTTTCACTCAGTTGCTCCAGCGGCTCCGTCACCTGCTGGGTATAGGCGTTTTCCGCCTCCAGGTAGGCGATGGTTTCCGATGAATCCTTCTCTCGCAGCCACTCATAGGGATCTTGCACTTGATCACCGTGGTGCGTGCGAATGAAAGGAACTTGCTTAGCGACGGGCGGCAGGTGACTCATTCCAAGATCATAACCCGCCCTCGCCGCGGTATGGGGTGAGGTGGTAGCCGGAAGGGAGGAGACAGGGGCGAAACTGAGAATTTATGGTGCGGCGATGACCGGTAGTTTTCTATTGAAAATCGCCGGCGCAAGCGGCTGCTGCACTAATGCTGCACCTTAGGGGCATTCCAAGGGTCTAAAAAAAATTTTTGCTTGGGGACTTGCACCCTCCTCCCACACCCCCTAGTATTCCTTAAAGAATCACAGCATCTACTTTTGAAAGGCAGCTTCATGCTCTCTTCTGGTTTCGACTTCACCCAGTTCAACAACATCATCCGCGCTATCTCCTCCGTGGTTGACCTCTTTGTGAAGCTCTCCAAGCTCGGCTAAGCCAGCAAAAACTCAAAGCGCGTTGAGGAAGCTCTTGCTTCCCAACGCGCTTTTTGCATTACTGGGCACCCTGGGCACACTGGGCACCCAGACGGAACCTAGACGCAGGTGCCAATCCAGCAGTTGAACTTCTCCCCGGTAATCCGTTCAAAAGCCTCCACGTAGCGTTCACGGGTTGCCTCCACCACGGAACCCGGCAGCGCCGGCGGCGGGGTTGGGCTATCGACGCTCCAACCGGACTTAGGGCTGGTCAGCCAGTTGCGCACGTACTGCTTGTCAAAGCTCGGCTGCACCTTGCCCTCCTGGTAGCCCTCCTTTGGCCAGTAGCGGGAGGAATCTGGGGTGAGCACTTCATCGGCCAACACCAGGTTGCCTTCCTCATCCAGGCCGAACTCAAACTTGGTGTCAGCCAAGATGATGCCCCGGGCCTCGGCGATCGCCGCGGCCTCGGAGTAGATCTTCAAGGTTGCAGCACGTAGCTCCTCGGCGCGGGCTTGGCCTAGTGAGTGGACTACGGCTTCGAAAGTCACGTTTTCGTCGTGATCGCCCTGCTCAGCCTTGGTTGCCGGGGTGAAGATCGGCTCCGGCAACTTGGAGGCCTCCACCAGACCTTCGGGCAGCTCAACGCCGCACACGGTGCCGGACTCCTGGTATTCCTTCAGGCCGGAGCCAGTGAGGTAGCCGCGGGCAACGCACTCGAACGGGAGCATCTTGAGCTTTTTGCAGACCATAGCGCGCCCCAAGACTTCCTCGGGGATTGCGGGATCGTCGATGTCCCCGGCAAGGTGGTTCGGGAAGTCGATGTGGTCAAAGAAGTACTTGCTCATTGCAGTGAGCACACGGCCCTTGTCCGGGATCTCCGGCTCCAGGACGTGGTCATAGGCAGAAATGCGGTCAGTCACCACCATGAGGAGGCGCTGATCGTCGATCTCGTAGATCTCGCGCACTTTGCCGGCGCTCAAATGCTTGTACTGAGACAATTCGGGACGCATGAGACGTTAGTGTAGACCCTTTTTGTGCGCCGTGAATAGTTCGCACCGCAACGCCCCCACCTACCGCAGGAGACAGCGGCACTGGGGGCGTCGGCACTGCTGAAGTGACTAGAGGATCTCGCCTGGGGTGTAGCGGGCGGCCTCAGGGTAGCGGTTGACCAGGTCGCTGATCCGCTTGAGCACGCGGGCGGTCTGGCTTTCGGCGGCACCGATGAATGCGTGGCGGTCAGCGAGGGCCTCCTCGAGCTGCTCGCGGGACATCGGCAGGCGCTCATCAGCGGCAAGGCGGGAGATCAGGTCCTGCTCACCGCCATTTTCGCGCATGTTCAGCGCAACGGCGACGGCATTCTCCTTGATCACCTCATGCGCGGTTTCACGGCCCACGCCCGCGCGCACCGCCGCCATGAGGATGCGGGTGGTGGCGAGGAACGGCAGGTAGCGCTCAAGCTCGCGGTCGATCATGGCGGGGAAGGCGCCGAACTCATCAAGGACCGTGAGAAAGGTCTCAAACATGCCGTCCAGGGCAAAGAAAGCGTCCGGCAGCGCCACGCGGCGAACCACGGAACAGAAGACGTCGCCCTCATTCCACTGCTGGCCGGAAAGATCCCCAACCATCGTGAGGTAGCCGCGCAGGATCACCTGGAAGCCGCCCACGCGCTCACAAGAACGGGCGTTCATCTTGTGCGGCATCGCGGAGGAACCAACCTGGCCCTCCTTGAAGCCCTCCGTCACAGTCTCATTGCCCGCCATCAGGCGAATCGTGTGAGCAAGTGACGACGGCCCCGCGCCAAGCTGCACGAGCGCGGAGACGGCGTCAAAGTCCAAGGAACGCGGGTAGACCTGGCCCACGGAATCGAACACCCGCGAAAAGCCCAGGTGATCAGCGATCTGGGTTTCCAGGGAGGCCAGCTTGGCTTCATCGCCGCCCATCAGGTCCAGCATGTCCTGGGCGGTGCCCATCGGGCCCTTGATGCCGCGCAGCGGGTACCTGCTCAGAATGTCCTCCACCCGGTCAATCGCAACCAAGGTTTCCTCCGCGGCGGAAGCGAAACGCTTGCCCAACGTAGTGGCCTGAGCAGCCACATTGTGCGAGCGCCCAGCCATCACCAACGACTTATACGCGCCCGCATGCTCACCAAGACGAGCCACCACAGCAACCGCCTTATCCCGCACCAACTGCAAGGAACGATAAATCTGGAGCTGCTCCACATTCTCCGTGAGATCACGCGAAGTCATGCCCTTGTGCACATGCTCAAAACCAGCCAGCGCATTGAACTCCTCAATGCGGGCCTTCACATCGTGGCGAGTCACCTTCTCCCGCTCAGCGATGCTCGCCAAATCCACATCCTCCACCACGGCCTCATAGGCGGTGATAGCCTCTGCGGGAATCTCCACACCGAGATCCTTCTGAGCCTTCATCACGGCAATCCAAAGCTGGCGTTCCATGATGATCTTCTGCTCAGGGCTCCACAGATTACTCAGCTCAGCGGAGGCATAACGATTGGAAAGGACATTTGCGATCTTTATCTTTTCAGCCACGCGTTCCATTATCGCACGGCGGGCGGGGTGGGTGTGGTTTGTGGTTTGTGTTGGTGGTGGGCTCGGTCTGTGGTTTGTGGTGGGCGCGGTTTGTGGTTGGTGGTGGGCGCGGATTTTGGGGCGAAATGTGCGTTGGTAGATAGCTAAAAGTCGATAGGACGGCGCGTTGGTCGATAGGAGCGGCGAATTTGAGGAAAATCGCGTCCTCCTATCGACTTTTAGCTATCGACTAACAGCATTGAGTGTGAAAACTGGAGGAGTTCTCAAAGACCTAGTGCGGCCCTCCGGGCAGAAAAAACTGCAACATTACGCTGACATTCGCAAGGAGCCCACCGCTCCGATTCATGATGATTACGTCGCCGGGCTCACCTTCGGAAACTGGGTACACCTTCCACCAAGGATCCACGCTACAGATCGAAATTCAAGGGTTAAGCAATTGAGCCGAATACCTATGGATTGAACATGCGCAACCGCGCAACTCACCGAAGGCCAATTCTCAAAGAAATCAATCTGCTTCAGTCACGCATGGCAATTGCATCGGAATTGCCAAAGCAATAGATCCTGGCGTCGGCACTTGGTTGCGAAACCAAAACACCAATCCCAAACCCCCTACCCCAGCCACTCCGCCAACCGCACCACCGCCTGGCGCGCTTGCTCCAAAGAGATGCAGAAGCTGATGCGGATGAATTTGTGGCCGGAGGTGGTGTCAAAGTCTTTACCTGGGGCAACGGCCACCCCGGTTTCCTCCAGCAGGTCGGCGGCCCAGGCTTCGGAGTCATCGGTGAGGTGGGAGACGTCCACCCAGAGGTAGAAGCCGCCGTCGGGCGGGGCGAAGCTCCCCAGGCCCAGCTTGGGAAGTTCGGCGGTGAGGTAGTCCCTCGTTTCGGCGTATTCGCGCACGTGGGAGCGCAATTCACTCAGTGAGTCGGGGGTGAAGGCCGCCAGGGCTGCGTGTTGGGCGATGGCGGGCGGGCAAAGGGCCAGGTTGGCCTGGAGGTTGTCAAAGGTCTCCACCAGGTGTTCCGGCATAATGAGCCAGCCCAGGCGCCAGCCGGTCATACAGAAGAACTTGGACATGGAGCCCACCGTGATGGCCTCGGGGCTGAATTGGCGGGCGGTTGCGGTTGTTTGGCCGTAGCTGATGCCGTGGTAGATCTCGTCAGAAAGCAACACAACGTCGCGGCGCTCGCACCACCTCGCGATGCGCTGCAGCTCGGCGGGATCGATGATGGTGCCCGTCGGGTTGTCCGGGCTGGTCACGATCACCATCTTGAGTTCACGCCCGCAGGCCTCCAGGTGTTCCACCGTGGGCTGATAGCGCGTTTCAGGCCCGCAGTCCAGCTCCACCACCTCCGCACCGAGTGCGTGCAGCGTGTTGCGGTAGGCGGGGTAGCCGGGGCGCGCCAGAGCCACGGCGTCACCTGGGGAAAGCAGCGCCAGGAAGGCCGCCACAAAGCCGCCGGAGGAGCCGGTGGTCACCACCACTTGCTCAGCGCGGGTGGGCGTGCCGTAGGTGTGTGCATGCCAACGGGCTATTGCCGCGCGCAGCTCGGGCAATCCGAGGGTCGCGGTATAGCCTAACGACGCCCCCACCAGGGCCTCTGAGGCCGCGGCCAACACAGGCCCCGGCGCCCCAGCCCGTGGTTGGCCCACGCACAGGAGGAGGGCATCCTCGCGTTGCTGCGCCTTGCCCAGGATCTGCATGACGCGGAAAGGCTCTACCTCACCGCGCGGGCTCGGGACCAGCATGTTAGATGTGGATTTCGCCGCGCACGGCCGGCAGGGCGATGTCACTGCGGTAGTGGCCACCGTCCAGGTGGATCTGCTCCAGCACCGCGTAGGCCTGCTCACGGGCCTGCTCCAAGGTGGCGCCAGTGCCTACCACGTTGAGCACGCGCCCACCTGCAGAAATCAGCTCACCGGCTTCATTGAAGGCAGTGCCGGCGTGGCGTACCTGCGGGTGATCCGCACCGGTGATCACATCGCCGGTGCGTGGGGTTTCTGGGTAGTTTGCTGCGGCGAGCACTACGGTAAGCGCGTATCCCGGCTTCCAGTCCAAGGCAGGCAGCTCAGCCAGGCGGCCCTCCGCCACGGCGAGCAGAACTTCCCCAAGAGGGGTGTTCAGCATGTCCAGTACCGCCTGGGTTTCTGGGTCACCGAAACGGCAGTTGAACTCCACCACGGCTGGCCCCTGCTCGCCCCACGCCAGACCCGCGTAGAGCAGGCCCGAGTAGGGGTTGCCCCTGGAGGCCATTTCCTTGGCCACAGGAATACACACTTCATCGACGATCCGCTGTACGCCATCCTCCGGCAGCCACGGCAGCGGGCAATATGCACCCATGCCGCCGGTGTTGGGCCCTTCATCATTATCGCGCACACGCTTGTGATCCTGCGCGGGCAGCAACGGCACCACGGTTTCACCGTCTACCAGGCAGAATAGGGACACCTCGGGGCCGTCCAGGAAGGACTCCAGCAGCACTGGGTTGCCGGCGGCAAGCACTGCGTCCACGTGGGCGCGGGCCTCGGCGCGGTCGTTAGTGACCACCACGCCCTTGCCGCCTGCCAGGCCGTCATCCTTGACCACGAATCGGGGGCCAAAGCGGTCCAGCGCGGCCTCGATTGCCGCATCGTCTGCGCCAGGGGTGATCTGCTCCGCATGCGCGGTACGTACCCCCGCTGCCTGCATGATGTCCTTGGCAAAGGCCTTGGAGCCCTCTATCTGAGCTGCGGCCTTGCTGGGCCCGAACACCTTGAAACCTGCGGCGCGGAGCACGTCGGAAACCCCCGCTACCAGCGGGATCTCGGGGCCGATGACCACAAGATCCGGGCGAACCTGCTCGGCGAGCGCCAGCATAGCCTCGGGGTTGGATACTGCGGTGGCCTCAGGGTAGACCGTTGCCATGCCGGCAATGCCCGCGTTACCTGGGGCAACGTGGACTTCCGTGACTTTGGGGTCTTTGCTCAGACCGAGTGCGATGGCGTGCTCGCGGGCACCAGAACCAATAACAAGAATGCGCATAGTGCCCCATCATATCTGCCGCGTGGTGCCATTCTGGGTATTATCGGCTGGCATGAGCAGTGTATTCAGCAAGATCATTGCAGGTGAACTACCCGGAACCTTCATCTACCGCGATGACACGGTGGTGGCCTTTCTCACTATCGAGCCGCTCGCGTACGGCCACACCCTAGTAGTGCCGGTGGAAGAAGTAGATCGCTGGACGGACCTCGAGCCCGCAACCTGGGTGCATCTCAACGAGGTGGCGCAGGAGATCGGGCAGGCGATCACCAAGGCGTTCGATGCGCCGCGTGCCGGGTACATCATTGCGGGTTTCGACGTCCCGCACACCCACATTCACCTCTTCCCTACCAGCAAAATGGCGGATTATGACTTCTCCGCTGCCATCCCAATGGATCAGACTGACCCGGCGCGGATGACCGCGGCCGCCGAGGCGCTGCGCGCGGAACTGGGCACCGACGCCTCCGGCCGCAGGTAGCTCGTGCTCTTCGCGCGCCTGATTCCGCCGATGGGCGTGTTGCCAACCTCCCCGCAGTGGGTGGAGGGGGCAGCGCCACCGGTGGTCTTTTTGCATGGCGTGCTGGGCTCACCGGGGAATTTTGAGCGTCCCGCGGCTGTGCTCGCGGCACAGGGCAGGGCGTTTTTTGCCCCGGCATACGGCAACCACGGCACCGCCGCGCTGGAGCGTTCCTATGCGGAGTTGGAAAAGTACTTTGCCGGGTTGCGCCGCCAGGGCATAGGCAGGGTGGATATCGTGGGCCACTCGGCGGGCGGACACATGGGATTGCACATCGCGCACGCCTTCCCTGGGATGGTGCGCAGGTTGGTGGGGCTCGGTGCGGCGTATCGGGGGACGCCGCGGCGGCTGCTTTCCGCGCCGGGGATGAGCCCGGCTGTGCGTCTTCTGCTTGGCGACGCCCTCCTGGGATTCAGCCGCCCCTTTGAGGCGCAGGCACCGGAGGGTGTCGAGGTGCTGAGCGTGTACTCCACCAATGATTTTGTGGTGCCACAGGCCACGGCCACCTTAGGCGCCACATATGAGATTGTGGGCCCGCGGCACGACCAACTCCCGCGGCTTGCCAATCTGATTGTTGCCGCCCTTGAGGTTGAAGACGTGGAGCAGTTTAAGGTGCCTCGGACTCTGTGGTAGCTCCCACCGATCCTGCTCCCGGATTCTGCGGGTAGGCGGGCAACTCCACGCTGAAGGTGGTGCCTTTCCCCAGTTCGCTACGAACGCTGACCTGGCCGCCGTGCGATTCCACGAGGGATTTCACGATTGCCAGCCCCAGCCCGGAGCCGCCACCACCGGTGGCTCGGGTGCGGGAGGCATCCGTGCGGTAGAAACGCTCGAAAATGTGGGAGGCGTCTTCTGCGGCGATGCCCACGCCGTTGTCGATCACATCCACCACCACGGTGTTCGCGTCCGGGTTATCCCCGTTGCGCAGAAGCACCTTCACCTGGGCGTCCGGGCCTGCGTGCTTGAGTGCATTCACCGTGAGGTTGGTGAACACCTGGTGAAGGCGGGAGACATCACCACACACCACCGGCACACCTGAATACTCAGAGGCCACGGCGATCTCCCGGTCTGGGAACGCGCCGCGTAGCGAGGTAGTCACAGCGAGCACGGTTTCCAACAAGTCCACCGGAGCTTCCTCAAAGCGGGCGCCCTCGGCGCGGGTGAGCGCCAGGAGGTCTTCCACCAGCAGGCTCATGCGCTGGGCCTCCTCCTGGATTTTGGAGATCACCTTGTCTGCATCATTGGTGGCGCCAGAGGAGTAGAGTTCCGCATAGCCTTTCACGCTGGTCAGCGGGGTTCTCAGCTCGTGGGAAGCATCGCCAACGAAGCGGCGCATCTGCTCTTCTTTTGCCTGCAGTTCCACAATGGACCCCTGGAGGCGCTCCATCATTACGTTCATGGAGTTTGCCACCGCACCCACCTCGGTGTGTGCTGGGGCCTCGGGGACGCGGGCGTCGAGATTGCCCTCCGCGATGGTGCGGGCGGTGCGCTCCACTTCTCGCAGGGGGCGCAGGGCGCGGCGGATGAGGAAGAAGCTCAGCACCGCGATGACCACCAGGTAGAGCACGCCGATCACCATCTGGCCGTAGGCGGTGCGGTGCAGCGTGTTGGATTCCTCAGTGGTGTTCTTGGCCACCACCGTGATTACGTTGTTGCTGCTGTGCGCGAGCGCGCGCCACTGCTGCAGGGAACCACCTTCCGAGCCGATCTCCTGGGGGTCGCCGATGTAAAGCTGGGTGAGGTCGGGGGAGGCTTCGTTGTCGTTGTAGACCACCATCGAGCCGTCTGGGAAGATCTTGGCCACATAGAAGTCCGTGGGCGGGCGCGAACCAATCCCTTGGTCCGCCAGGAAGAGCGAGTCCTGGCGCGCCCAGCCGTCGAGGCCGCGATGCAGCTCCTCATCAATGCGGGCGTAGGTGAAGTTCTCCATGGTCTTATAAACCGCGTAGGAGCTCAGGAGCACGCCGAATGCGGAGACAAAGAAGACAATGATGAGCAGCCCGGCGGTCAGCGGCATCGCCGAAAGCCGAAAGGAGAGCTTGGAACGCACCCGCGCGAAACGCTGGGAATTTCGGAGCGACATTAGGAGCGCGGGGTCCTGAGTACGTAGCCTACGCCGCGGACGGTGTGGATAAGGGCCGGCTCCTGGGTGTCAATTTTGCGGCGCAGGTAGGAGATGTAGGATTCCACCACGTTGCCGTCGCCACCGAAGTCATAGTGCCACACCGCATCCAGGATCTTCGCCTTGGAAAGCACCACCTCGGAGTTGAGCATAAGGTAGCGCAGCAGGTTGAACTCGGTGGGCGAAAGCTCCACGATCTGCCCGGCCTTGGTAACCTCGTGGGTCTCGTCATTCAGCGTGAGGTCGGCATAGGTCAAGGTGGCACCATCGTCTTCTTCCTCGATCACGGAGGCACCCCGACGCAGGATCACGCGCAAGCGCGTGATCACCTCCTCTAGGGAAAACGGCTTGGTCACATAATCGTCTGCGCCGATGGTCAGACCGTGGATTCGATTTTCCACTGCATCCTTAGCGGTGAGAAACAGCACTGGGCCATCGAATCCTGCCGCGCGCAGTTTGGGAAGCAGCTCAAAACCGTCCATGCCGGGCATCATCACGTCCAGGATGAAGGCATCTGGTTGGAACTCGCCCGCCACCTGGAGGGCTTCGGTTCCGCTGGTGGCGGTGGCCACCTCAAATCCTTGAAACTTCAGGCTCACGGTGAGCAGTTCAACGATGTTCGGCTCATCGTCTACAACGAGCACGCGGGTTGCAGAATCGTTCATGGGTTCCATTGTGCAGCATCCTTTGAAAAACGAGGGTTCAATCAAGCGAATTCAAGCGAAGTGTGCGCGCCCTCGCTGGCAGCAACCCCTCCCCCGAGCTGGGTGCGAGCTGGGAGCTCACTGGGGATTGCCCAGCCATCTGCGGCGCTGGGTGCGTCGGCACTGCACCGAAACGTTGAAACTATAACGACCGTTCGGTATTGTTTCCCTTCATGAGCATCACCCAAAGCCAAAGCCTCAACACCACGGCACATAACAACCGCTGGCTGTTCCTTGGCGTCCTTTCTGCAGCACTGTTTCTCATTGGGGCGGATAATTCCATCCTTTACACCGCCCTGCCGGTGCTGCGCGAACAACTCCACACCAGCGAGGTGCAGGCACTGTGGATCATCAATGCCTACCCGCTGGTGCTGGCCAGCCTGCTGCTGGGCACGGGCACACTCGGCGATAAGATTGGCCACCGCCGCATGTTTGAAATCGGCGTGGTGATCTTTGGCCTTTCCTCCCTATTCGCGGCACTCGCCCCGAGCGCAACCTGGCTCATCGTTGCCCGCGGCCTGCTCGGCTTCGGCGCGGCCACCATGATGCCCGCAACGCTGGCGCTGATCCGCACCACGTTCACCGATGTACGTGAGCGCAACACCGCAATCGGCATATGGGGTTCCGTTGCCACTATCGGCGCGGCGCTCGGCCCCGTGCTCGGCGGGTTCCTGTTGGAGCACTTCTACTGGGGTTCGGTGTTCTTGATCAACGTCCCCATTGCGCTGGCTGCGGTCATTGCCACTCAGTGGCTGGCGCCGCCAAACCTGGCCAACCCGCAGCGGCATTGGGACCTCACCTCTTCCCTGCTCGCGATGGTCACGCTCACCGGGACCGTGCTGCTCATCAAGCAATTCGCCAGCACCCACATCGATTGGGCGCACGTTGGGCTTTCCGCCGCCGCAATGCTGTTGGGCGCAGTGGTGTTCCAGAGGCGTCAGCGCCTACTGAGTGATCCGTTGCTCACCTGGGACATCTTCCGCAACCGCCTCTTTGTGGGCGGCGTGCTTGCCGCCGCGATGAGCATGTTCGTGCTCGCCGGCACGGAAATGATCACCACGCAGCACTTCCAGCTCGCCGAAGGCTTCTCACCCCTGCAGGCCGGGCTGGTGACCGCCGCAATGGCGCTGTGCGCCTTCCCCACCTCGATTCTGGGCGGGGCGAATCTCCACCGCTGGGGTTTCCAGAGCCTGATCGCGGGCGGCTTTGCGTTTATGGCCGTGGGCAGCGCGGTGGCGGCCTACGCACTGACGCAGGGAATGTTCCCGCTACTCATAGGCGGCCTCATGTTGTCCGGTGCCGGCGCCGGGCTGGTGATGTCCGTGACTTCCACGGCGATCATCGGTTCTGCACCGAAGCATCGCGCGGGCATGGCTGCCAGCGTGGAAGAGGTGAGCTTTGAGTTCGGCACCCTGATCTCCGTGGCGGCCCTGGGCTCACTGTTCCCCTACTTCTACGCGTTGCACGCCCCGGCACAGTATGCGGACGCAATGGTGCCGCAGGCGCACCAGGCCATCTCCACTTCCTACCTGTATATCCTGCTCATTGTGCTGGTGGTTTCCGCACTCAGTGCAGCGCTCACGGCGTACGCCTTCCGCGGCAACCCAAAGGAGACGGCGTATGCGCACGAGTAAGAAGGCAATGCTGCTGGAAAAGGCCATCGAACTGGTGGAGCAAGACGGCTTGGCGGCACTTACCTATGACTCCCTCTCCGCAGCCAGCGGCGTGAGCAAGTCCGGGCTGATCTACCATTTCCCCTCCCGCATGGAACTGCTGCGCGGGATGCATCAGGCGCTGGCCGAGCAGTGGGTAAGCCAGCTCACCGAAATCGCCGGCGGCCCTGCCAGCCAGGTGAGCCCCGCCGAGCGCCTGCGCGCCATGGTGCTGGTGCACGCACAATCAGCACGCAAGGCAGACTTGTTGCTCACCATCGACTCAGTGGACGTGCCCGAGCTCAATCAGATCTGGCAAGAGGCCCTGGACCCCTGGACGGTGGACCCCGCCCAGTCCCCCGAACTGGTGGCAATCCAGCTTTTGGCGGACGGGCTGTGGGTCCATGACATGGTGGCCACCCGCGCAATGAGCATCGCCGAGCGCGAGCGCGCAACACAGCATGTGCTCAGGCTTATCGACGCCGCCGTGCAGGCCGAGCACGCATAGCTGTGAGCTACCTTACTGGGTGAGGTGCGGCGCGCTCGTGGTGGTTTAAAGTTTTCTGCGGATCGGCACTCACTGCCGCTGACTGTCCCGCCTGATCCACGACCTCTAAAAAGGAGTCCCCGCGCGTGTCCCAACCTTTGGCTACCTACCCAGCCAACCCAGCCAGCACAGCCACCACAGTCCACCCAGTGGACGCAGTGCCTCCGGCGCCGCAACTCGCGGCGCTTGGCCTGCAGCATGTGTTGGCGTTTTACGCCGGCGCCGTGATTGTGCCGCTGCTGATCGCAGGTTCTTTGAACCTGGATACGGAAACCACGATCCACCTCATCAACGCAGACCTGCTCACTTGTGGCATTGCCACCTTGATCCAGGCGGTGGGCATTGGCAAGAAAGTGGGCGTGCGCCTGCCGATCATTCAAGGTGTGACCACCACCTCGGTTGCGCCGATCATCGCCATTGGTCTTTCCACCACTGACGGCCAAGGTGGCGTGGAATCCTTGCCCACCATTTACGGTGCGGTGATTGTAGCCGGCCTGTTCACTTTCTTTGTGGCCCCACTGTTTGGCCGCCTGCTGCGCTTCTTCCCTCCGGTGGTAACCGGCACGGTGCTGCTGGTGATGGGCACTTCCTTGCTGGCGGTCTCCGCGAATGACTTTGTGAACTACGCGGAAGAGGTACCCGCAACGCATGACCTCTGGTATGCCTTTGGCACCTTGGCCGTGATCATCCTGGTGCAGCGCTTCTTTTCCGGATTCTTGGGAACGCTGTCCATCCTGATTGGCCTGCTGGTGGGCACCACCGCGGCGATCATCTTTGGTCACGCCAACCTAGATGCGGTGGGCGAGGCCGCCCCGCTGGGCATCACCACGCCGTTTTACTTTGGTACGCCGCAATTCAATGTGGCGGCGATTCTTTCCTTGGTGATCGTCATGATCATTACCATGGTGGAAACCACCGGTGATGTGTTTGCCACCGGCGAGATTGTGAAAAAGCGCATCCGCCGCGACGACGTAGAGCGCGCCATCCGCGCTGACGGCATTTCCACTCTCATCGGTGGCGTGATGAACTCTTTCCCCTACACCTGCTTTGCCCAGAACGTGGGCTTGGTGCGGCTGACCGGTGTGAAGTCGCGCTGGGTGGCTGTGGCCGCAGCGGGCTTCATGATTGTGCTCGGCCTGCTGCCAAAGGCGGGCGCGATTGTTGCCTCCATTCCTGCACCGGTATTGGGCGCCGCCTCGCTGGCACTGTTCGCAAACGTGGCTTGGGTGGGCCTGCAAACCATCGCGAAGACTGACCTCATGGATGGCCGCAACGCGGTGATCGTGACCACTGCCCTCGGCCTGGCAATGCTGGTGACGTTCCGCCCGGACGTGGCCCAAGCACTGCCGCAGTGGGCACAGATTTTTGTGTCCTCCGGTATGTCCATCGGCGCCATCGCGGCGATTGTACTCAACCTGCTGTTCTTCCATTTGGGCTCGCAGTCCGGCAAGGATGTGGCCCGTGGCCGCAGCGGCGAGGGCATTTCTCTGGAGGAGCTGAACGCCATGGATGTTCAGGGCTTTGTCTCGGCTCTCCGCCCGCTGTTCAACAATGAGACGTGGCCACTGGAGCAGGCTGCGCAGGCACGGCCATTTGGGAGCGTCGAGAAGCTCCGCGAAGCGATCCAGGTAGCTGTACTTACCGCCGAACCGCAGCGCCGCGAAGCCCTCATCCAGGATTATCCCGACACCGCCCGCCTGCTCCTGGCCACCGCCGAGGAAGCGCCGGCATTGTCCGCCGAGCGTGGCACCGTGGGCATCGATGAGCTTGATGACGTGCAAAGCGCCCAAATCCAAGAGATTTCAGCGCAGTATCAGGCTCGCTTCAACATGCCGTTTGTTGCCTGCCTGAGCACCACGGACACCGTGGATTCTGTGGTGGCGCGCGGGCTGCGCCGCCTGGCGAACTCCGAGGAGCAGGAGCACCGGGTGGCACTGACGGAGATCGTGGAGATCGCGAATGACCGCTTTGACATCCTGCTTGCCAACGCCAACCCGATCCGCAGCGCGTGGGAGCGTAAGTTCAGCGAATAGCCGCAAGTTCTGCCATGCTTAAACGCATGCGCACCGATAAAAAGACCGTGTTGAGTTGGGCGCTGTGGGACCTCGGTTCCGCGGCGTTCAATGCTGTGATGATCACCTTTGTGTTCTCGGTCTACCTCATTGAATCCGTGGGGCAGCACATCACCACCGAACGCACCCCCACGAGCTGGTACGGCCTGGCAATCGGCACCGCCGGCGTGCTCATCGCCCTGCTGGCTCCGGTGATCGGCCAGCGCTCCGACGCCCGCGGCACCCGCCGCCGAGGGTTGCGCGTATGGACCGTGCTCACGGTTGCGCTGATGGCGGTGCTCTTCTTCACCGAAAACACCGCCCCCGGTTACTTCTGGTTTGGCCTGATTGTGCTGGCGGTGGCGTCCATCACCTTTGAGCTCGCTGAGGTGAACTACTTTGCGCAGCTCAACCAGGTGTCCACCAAGGAAAACGTGGGGCGCGTCTCCGGCTTCGGCTGGGCGATGGGCTACTTCGGCGGCATCTTCTTGTTGCTCATCTGCTATGTGGGCTTCATTTCCGGCGAGGGCGGTGTGTTTGGCCTCCCGACGGAAAACGGGTTCAACATTCGCCTCGTGGCACTCGTTGCCGCTGCTTGGTTCCTCCTGGCAGCCCTTCCCACGATGTTCCGCGTCCCCGAAATCGCCCCAAACCCCAACATGAAAGGCGGTTCCTACCGCGAACTTGTGGCCACCCTGCGCCGCATGTGGCGCGAGGACCGCAACTCCGTGTGGTTCCTGGCTGCGTCGGCAGTGTTCCGCGACGGCCTCGCCGGCGTGTTCACCTTCGGCGCGCTGCTCGCGGTAAGTGTGTATGGCCTGGCGGCGGACCAGGTGCTGCTGTTCGGCATCGCCGCAAACGTGATTTCCGCGCTCGGCGCGCTGGCGTCTGGATTTTTGGATGACCGCTTTGGGCCCAAGGTGGTGATTGTGGGCTCGCTGGTGGCGATGCTGCTCACCAGCGCCGCGCTGTACTTTGGTGAAGGCACCACCACCTTCTGGGTGTTCGGCCTGATCCTGTGCGCGTTTGTGGGCCCGGCGCAGACGGCCTCACGTTCCTTCCTCTCCCGCCTTGCCCAAGACCAACGCGAGGGTGAGATGTTTGGCCTCTACGCCACCACCGGGCGCGCGGTGAGCTGGATGGCTCCGTTTGCGTTTGCCCAGTTCGCCGCAATCACCGGCAACGACCGCGAGGGCATCTTTGGCCTCATGCTCGTGCTTGCCATTGGCTGTGCACTCACGTTGATTGTGCGTGATCCTTCGCGTGGTGTTGGTGCGCGTGGTGGCGGACATGCGGCTGCTTAACCTCACCCGCCGCACCCCGCGTGAGCTCCCCGCGGCAACCATCGACGTTGCCAGGGCAGCGCCTTTGGCACCGCTCGCCCCAGTAGTGGATTTGGCGGACCGCGGGCAGATCACGGGCGTGCTGGAGATCGCAGCGCGAATCGGCGAGATCCTGGTAAGCGCCGGGTCCACCTCTTCCGACGCCACCGCACAGGTCAAGGCCGTGACCGAGGCCTTTGGCCTGTGGTACGTCCACGTGGACATGACGCACAACCTCATCCGGCTGTTCGCACAGTCCGGCGAGTACACCCCCGTGGTGGTGGTCCGCGTGATCCGCCCCGCGCTGCAAAACTTCCACACCCTCACCGTGGTAGACCAACTTATTCATGACATCCTCACCGGCGCCGCCAACCCAGCCGCAGCGGCTGCGCGGCTGGATGCCCTGGACAACTCTCGAGAGCCCTTTGGGATATGGCCAGTGGCTCTGGCCTGGGGCGCCATGGGCGGCTCGGTTGCGCTGTTGATTGGAGGCTCGCTGGTCGCGGCAGCGCTGGCGTTGGTGGCGGGCGTGATCATCGTGTTGGGCAGCGACCGCCTCAGCGCACTCGGCCTGCCCCTGTTTTTTCAAAACGTCTACGGCGGCGTGGTGGCCTCCCTGCTCGCAGCGGGCGCCTTCTATGTGGGGCAGGTGTACGGTGTGGCGTTGCGGCCAAGTATGGTGGTCGCCGCCTGCATCGTTGCGATGCTCGCAGGCCTCACCCTGGTCCAGGCCCTGCAAAACCTCATCACCTCCGCCCCCATCAGCGGAACGGCACGCCTTTTCGACGCCCTCCTTGCCACCAGCGGCATCGTCGCCGGAGTGGGCATCGGCATCACCCTGTCCACGGCCCTCGGGTTCCCCCTCCCACCACTGGAAACCTCCGCCGCCCCCAACTTCGCCTCCACCTGGGTGCGCGTCCTCGGATCAGTGGGTGCCACCATGGCATTCGCCCGTGCCTGCTTTGCAAACTGGACCTCAGTGGCCGTATCCGGGCTGACCGCGGCCTTCGGCTCCAGCCTGTTCTACTACGTCTTGGTGCCCTACAACGTGCCCGGCGTGACCGCCAACGCGCTCACCGCCGTGCTCATCGGGCTCATCGGCGGCTTGCTGGCCCGCCGCTACAGCATCCCACCACTCATCATTTCCATCGCCGGCGTCACCCCGCTCCTTTCCGGACTGGCAGTGTACCGCGGCATGTACGGGTTGCTCCACGAGCAAGTACTCGTGGGCTTTTCCAACCTCACATACGCGCTGGTAGCCACCACCGCACTCAGTGCGGGCGTAGTGTTCGGGGAATGGCTCGCCCGCCGAGTGCGGATGCCGCAAAACGTGATCTCCGCCGGGCAATTTGTGCGCCGGCGTGCAGCCGCGAGGGGTGGGCGCAGTGCGGGTGCGGGCGGTGCTGTGTGAGAACGTTGTGCTGCACTTACAGCCAGCACAGAGGAACTACGTCACCGCGGCCACCCGTCATGGGCACGGTGAGGAAGGTGCAGGCGTTGTAGCCTCGGTTTTCCACGATTCGGCGAACTTCCGACCACTGCTCGCCAGTCAGCGCTTTGTTCCGGGACAGCACGAATCCGGAGAGGCGGGCGGGGTCGCCCACAATGGCCAGTGAGTACGCCTCGTCCAGGTAAGTGATCCGGTAATTCACCCGCCCATCGGGGTTTTGGAACGGAACACCGGGGAAATTCACCCGCAGGGACGCCCCGGAGCGCGCGGTGGCGGTGCCTTCAATCCTCGAATCGGGCCCCAAAAGCGTTCCGCAAGAGTTCTGTACTGAGATGGTGGTGGCGTCAATGACCCCATACTGCGCAGTAACATCACGAACGCACTGCAACGTAAAGGGCTGCGGGATCGCAGCAACCTGGTACCAGGTGCCGGCGTAGCGGTTCACATCAACTGGTGTGCTCACCTCTGGCAGCTCCTCGCCGAAAAACGAGGAACCCGCCGGAACAAGCTGTGAAGAAAGCCCACCAAGGCGGCCGCCTTCAAAAAGGTTCTGTGCCTGCGCATTGGGCGCCACAAGGAGCGCAGTCGCAGTGATGGCGGTCAGCACTGCGGTTATGGTGGATCGGACGAAGCGCATGGTGTTCAGCCTTTCAGTATTTTCAGTATTTTCAGTGGGGAGTATCAGGGACTTACTCGAACCCAAAGCGCTCTGGCGCCTGCTGGGTGGCTGTCAGCCTATCCGTTGTTCGCCGCCTGCGCGGGCAAATCGACGCAACCCTTTGCACAATTGGCCAATTTTGCAGATGCCCGCCGCCGGTTCACTGGCACCGATTTTGGTGTTGGTCGATAGCTCAAGGTAGATAGGACGGCCCGTTGGTCGATAGGACCCCGGGATTTTGGGGAAAACCGCGCCCTATCGACTTTGACCTATCGACCAACGCGAAACCCCACCCCACCGAAAGGCCAATCCCCACCGCCCCCTGGAAAGAAAAATGAGCTGAAGATGGGACTCGAACCCACAACCTACGGTTTACAAGACCGTTGCGCTACCAATTGCGCCACTCCAGCACCGGCCGGCATGTGCTGCCAACTCGGTGCAAGATGTTACAGCATATGGGGGCACCGCCGCGAATTTCTGGGCGCACTGGTGTACAAAGTGGTGTAGGACTTCACATTCAGAAAGGTTGCCCGTGGCGCATTTGCTGCAGCACCTTACGGCTCGGTGGCGCGCGGGCGGCTCGCAGCTTGCCACCATCGACGCCGTCAAGGCCGCTCCCCCTCCGTCACCACTGGCGCCGGTGGACCTTACGGACCCGGCGCAGGTGACTGCCGTTATGGATCTTGCAGCGCGCATCGGCCACATATTGTTGGCCGCGGGCACCTCCAACCGGGACACCCTGGCCCACATCCACGCGGTGACCAGCACCTATGGCCTCCACTATGCCCATGTGGACATCACGTTGAACACCATCACGCTGTTCACCACCATCGGCACGGAAACCAAGACGCCAGTGAGTGTGTTCCGCGTGGTGAGCCACATGCGCACGGACTTCTCCAAGCTCTCAGAGGTAGACCGCCTCATCCGCTCCATTCAGGCGGGCGCCACGCCACCGGAGGTGGCTATCAAGATTTTGGATGACCTCACCGCCGCCCGCCCCACCTATGGCCCCAAAGTCGCGGTGCTTGGTTGGGGCGGACTGGGGGCGTCGGCTTGCGTGCTTTTGGGCGGCAACGCCTTGGGCGCAGTGCTCTCTTTTGTACTGTCCGCCCTGATCATTGCGGGTGCGCGCTGGCTGGGCAGACAGAGTTTGCCGGTGTTTTTCCAGAACGTGTTTGGCGGGTTCATGTCTACGTTGCCGGTGGCGGTGGCGTACAGCTTGGCACGACAGGTGGGGATGGATCTACGACCGAGCCAGGTGATTGCGGCCTGCCTCATTGTGCTTCTGGCGGGGCTGACGATGGTGCAGTCGTTGCAAGATGGCATTACCGGCGCCCCCGTGACTGCCAGCGCTCGCTTCTTTGAAACCTTCCTGTTCACCGGGGCGATTGTGGCTGGCGTTGGTGTGGGCATGCAGGCCAGTGAGCTGCTGGGGATCACGTTGCCAACCATGGAAACCGGTGCACAAGCCGGCGCCGGAATTGGCTATGTGGATTCGGCAGTGCTGGTGGGAGCGGGAGTTGCCGCGAGTGCCTCCTTTGCCCTGGCTTGTTACGCGGAGTTCTCCGCAATTGTGGTCTCCGCGCTGACCGCCGCCACCGGCGCGAGCATCTACTACCTGCTGCTTATGCCCGCCGGCGTGGATCCGGTGATTTCCACCGCCATCGCCGCAACCGTGATTGGCGTGGCCGGTGGTCTTTTGGCGCGCAGGTTCCTGATCCCGCCGCTGATCACTGCTATCGCCGGCATTACCCCCATGCTGCCTGGCCTGTGGATTTACCGCGGCATGTACGCTGCACTCAACGACCAGATGCTCGTGGGCTTCACCAACGTGGCGCTCGCCCTTTCCATCTGCTGTGCCCTTGCCGCTGGTGTGGTGCTGGGCGAGTGGACGGCCCGCAAAATCCGCAGGCCAAAGGTGTTCAATCCATACAAAGCGTTCCGACGCCCCCGGCGCTACACTTTCCCAGAGCAAAGCACGGGGGATTCCGGGCTCAAGGTGGTATACAGCGACACCCCCATCACCGGCAGCTTCCCCGCCCAGGGGCTGCACGAGGACCAAAAGTAGCGTAGAATTCGGGTTTTGCACCTACTCGCCTCTTGTTATTGGAGAGATCCTTGCCACCAAAGGTCACAGATACCCGTACTACGCCAGTGGAGTCCCTGCACGCCCTTGAGGCGGAGACCGCCGCGGCGGCGCGTCGCATCGTCGCTACTTACTCCAAGGACTTTTTTGACGGCGTGACTCTCATGTGCATGCTCGGCGTGGAACCAGAGGGATTCTCCTACCGCAAGGTGGCCGCGGAGCACGAGCTCGCCAACGCGCCGAAGAAGGCAACCAAGAAGGCAGCTAAGAAAGCCACCAAGAAGGCTACGAAGAAGGCTACGAAGAAAACCGCAAAGAAGGCGGCTAAGAAGGCTACAAAGAAAACCGCAAAGAAGGCCTAAATGGCGCATTCCTTTGTGGTGGTGGCAAACCGCCTTCCCGTGGATCTCAACGTCGCGGCGGATGGCTCAACCACATGGAAAGCCAGCCCGGGCGGTTTGGTCACAGCGCTGACCCCGATCCTAGAAAAACACCACGGCTGCTGGGTGGGGTGGCCCGGCAGCGTGGACAGCTCTTTTGAGCCTTTCCACACCGACGCAGGCGTTCTGCTCACCCCGGTTCCTCTCACCGAGCACCACTTTGAGGGCTTCTACGAGGGCTTCTCCAACGCCACGTTGTGGCCGCTGTACCACGACCTCATCGTGACCCCCATCTACCGCAGGGACTGGTGGGAAACCTACCGCGAGGTCAACCTGAAGTTCGCCGAGGCCGTAGCTGAGCTCAGCGCCCCTGGTGCCACCGTGTGGGTTCAGGACTACCAGCTCCAACTGGTTCCGGGCATTTTGCGCCAGCTGCGCCCAGACTTGAAAATCGGCTTCTTCCTGCACATTCCCTTCCCCCACCCAGACCTGTTCCGCCAATTGCCGTGGCGCGAAGAGGTGGTGCGCGGGCTGCTGGGCGCGGACCTGATCGGCTTCCACCTTCCCCAAAGCGCCAACAATTTCCTGGCGCTCACCCGCCAGGTTGCCGGTGCCACGGGCTCCCATACGGGCCAGCCGGACCGCCTCCAGGTGGACGGCACCGCCAGCACCCGCGAGGTGAGCGCCCACATCACTGCGTCCGACGGCCGCCGCGTCGGCATTGCCGCCTTCCCCATCTCCATTGACACCGCTCCCCTCACCGCACTGAGTGGGAAGGCTGACACGCAGGCGATCCGCGAGCAGTTCGGCAACCCCAAGACCCTGCTGCTTGGCGTAGACCGCCTGGACTACACCAAGGGGATTTTGCACCGCCTGCAGGCCTTCGAGGAGCTCTTGGACTCCGGGGCGGTCAACCCGGAGGACTGCCTGTTTGTGCAGATCGCCACGCCTTCGCGCGAGCGCCTGGAGCAGTATCGCCAGGCCAGGGTTGAGGTGGAGGCCGCGGTGGGCCGCATCAATGGGCGCTTTGGTTCGCTGGGGCACCAGGTGGTGCATTACTTGCATCAGTCCTTGTCCAAGGAAGAGCTTGCAGGGCTGTACACGGCAGCCGACGTGATGGTGGTAACGCCACTCAAAGACGGCATGAACCTGGTTGCCAAGGAGTATGTGGCCTGCCACCCAGATGGCTCTGGGGCGCTGGTGCTCAGTGAGTTTGCCGGCGCAGCTTCGGAGCTCAGCCAGGCTTATTTGTGCAATCCTTTTGACGCAGAATCGTTGAAACGCCAGATCAAGAGCGCCATTTCCGGGCTGGGGCAGCAGGACGCGCGCCAGCGGATGAACACCATGCATGCGCAGGTCATGACCCACAACGTAGACCTCTGGGCCAATTCATTCATGGAGGATCTCAACCGTGTATAACCGCTTCCTCAGTACCGCGCTCATCACCTCCCTGGCGGCACTAAGCGCCTGCACCTCCGAAACTGAGGTGTATGGCCCAACCTGGCAGGTAACTGACCTCTACAAAGTTCCCGGCGAACCCAGCACCCTACCGGCCTCCGTGGCGGGCACGGTCACAGTGGCGTTTGGCCAACGCTCCATCGCGGGGTACACCGGCTGTGCGGGATTCCAGGCAACTTCCCTACTGAGTGAAGATCAGCTCACCATCACAGACCTCCACTTTGATGCCCCTGCCCCTGATTGCCCTACTGAGGTGCACGAGGCCATGGTGAATTTCTGGTCTTTGGCAACCTTTGAGGTTCTCCGCCCCGGCGGCGACGAGTCCCGCACGATGATCCTGCGCGAGCAAGGCAATATTGTGGATCCTGAATCAATAAAGTTGGTGCAATGAGCCTTCAAGAAACGCTAAATCGCATTGCCGCCGCCAACCGTCTGCTGGTGATCTCTGATTTTGACGGCACCCTTTCCAATTTCTCCACCGACCCCATGAATGTGCCCATCAACCAAGAGGGCATGGACGCGCTTTATGCGTTGGCGGCCATGCCCAATACCCGCGCCGGCTTACTGAGTGGCCGTGACCTGCAAAGCCTCAAAACTGTGAGCGGTGCGGGTGGCAATCTTGTACTTTGCGGCTCCCACGGTGCTGAGGAGGAGGGCCGCCCGCTCGAGATCACTCAAACCCAACGTGAGACGCTGGCCCAGGTGACTGAAGCCCTTGAGGAGCTGGTAGCTGGCACCGAAGCGCACGTGGAGCACAAGCCGCTGCACCGGGTGCTGCACATGATCAAGCTGCGTGACGACGCCGCCACCACCGCAGCCCTCACCGAGGCAGCGCTGGCACTGCAGATTCCGGGCACGGTGACCAAGCAGGGGCACTTCATCGTTGAAATTGGGGTGTCGCAGGCCACGAAGGGTTCATGGTTGCGCCAGGCTATGGAACGTTTCGGTGCTGACGCCACGGTGTTTTTGGGTGATGACCGCACCGATGAGGACGGCTTTGCAGTCCTCGGCCCACAGGACTTGGGAGTGAAGGTGGGCGCCGGGGAAACCCTGGCCAACACCCGGGTGGCCAACCCCACCGAGGTGGGAGAACTCCTGCAGGCTTTGGCTAAGGCTCGCGCGGAGGCGCAACGCTAGAGCCCCGGTGGAATGTAGTCTCTAGGATCTCTACCGTGCGCTTTTCGGGCGTCGGCTCCCCGATCAGTGAGTGCAGGAGCGCCGCCGCGCGCTCCCCTTTCAGCCGATTCGGCTGGATCACGGTGCTCAGTCCTTTGGCCAGGGCTGGGGCAATGCCGTCAAAGCCCGTCACGCTGAGCTGATCCGGTACGGAAATGCCGTGGTCATTGGCGTATTCCAGTACCCCGAGCGCCATGGTGTCCGTGGTACACAGCACGGCGGTGAGCTCGGGATGGGTCTCCAGGAGTTCCTTGGCCGCGGCGTAGTTGTTTTCCCGGTCGTTGATGTAGCGCTCCACTACTGGGACACCCTTGGGGTGGATGCCGGCGGCGGCGAACACCTCTAGGGCGCCCTGCACGCGGGCGCGCTGCACGTGATGCTTGGCTTTCTCTAGGCGCTTAGCGGTGACTGGGCCGTTGTTTGGGGTGGGGTCGAGGCGGATGCAAAGGATGCCGATCTTGGTGTGCCCCGCCTCAACGAGTGCCTGGGCAGCGGGGCTGATGGCGGTGAGGTCATTGATTCCCACAAAGGGAGTGCGGGGTTCATTCGTGGGTTGATCACAGACAACCACCGGCAGGCCGCGGGTGAGGGCGGCTTCCAGGTGGGGGTCGCCGGCGGCCACTGAGTAGACTACAAAGCCGTCCACCACGGCGGAGTTGACGATCTGCCGGGCGCTGATGGGGTCTGAGGCAGACTCTGGGCTGACCGGCACCAGGGTGAGTGAAGTCTGGTTGTCCGTGGAGGCAGAGGCCATGCCCGCGAGGAAATCCACGGATGCGCGGTCTTCAAAGGCGTAGGTGAGGCGATCCGTAAACAGTACCCCCACACTACCCACGAATTTTGTACGCAATGAACGGGCCGTGGGGTCTGGCCCTGGGTAGCCCATACGCTCCGCGGTTGCCAAAATCTCCTCCCTGAGTTTGCGTGAGAGCTGCTCAGGGTGGTTGTACGCGTTAGATACCGTGGTTCGCGAAACGCCTAAGGCCGAAGCGATGCTGGCCAAAGACGGACGCTGCCTGCCTTTTGAAACCATACATTTACCCTAGTTCAACATGGGCGGAAGCCTTCATGGTATTTCAATAGGTTTTCAATTGACAATTATTATCAATAGGGGTTAAATCGGTGCTCATGCGTACCACAGTCACTCTTGCAGCCCTTGCCCTAGCCCTGAGCGCATGCCAGGCGTCCACCCCCGCGGACTCCACCCAATCCACAACCTCCGCGGCTACCGATGCCTCCACGCAGGCCCTCACCATCGTCGCCAGCACCGCGATCTGGGCGGACGTAGCAAAGGAAGTGGTGGGTGAAGACGACGCAGCAATCTCCGCCATCGTCACCGGTAACTCCATCGACCCACACACCTTTGAGCCCACCGCGCAAGATATCGCAGCGGCACAGCAGGCAGATATCGTGCTCGTCGGTGGCGGCGGCTACGATGCCTGGCTCTACAAGGCCGTGGACCAATCAAAGGTGATCTCTGCGATGGACCTCACCACACACGATCACGAGCATGAGCACGATCATGAGCACGAGCACGAGCACGATGCCGAAGGCAACGAGCACATCTGGTACGAACTCCACGCCGTGGAGGAACTAGCCCACAGCCTGGCCGAGCGCGCCACCGAGCTGGCCCCGGAGGCCACCGTGGACACCGCTGAGTTCGGCGAACAGCTCGAGGCCCTGGAACAGCGCCTGTCCGCACTCCCGGAGAAGCGCGTGGTGCAAACTGAGACGATTGCTGACTACCTGATTGCGGATTCCTCCCTGCAAGAGGTCACCCCGGAGGGTTACCGCAGCGCAACACTTTCCCACTCAGAGCCTTCTGCTGCGGACTTGGCCGCGATGTTGGAGATGATTTCCGGCGGCCAGGTGGACATCGTGGTGTTCAACCCACAGACCCAAACCGATACTGCGCAGCGCATCCGCGAGGCAGCCGAGGCCGCAAACGTGCAGGTTGTTGAGGTGTACGAGACGCCTTCCGAGGGCGAGTCCTACCTGGAATTCGTGACCTCCGCCATCGAGCGCCTTGAGGCGGCAACGCGGGCTTAGCGTCGCCTAGACTGTCACTGTGCTTTCCTTTACTCACGCCGCGGTAGCACCCCTTTGGTCCGACCTCGACCTCACGGTGCACCGCGGCGAATTCATTGCCGTCTTGGGCCCCAACGGCGTAGGCAAATCCACGCTGCTGCACACGGTGCTGGGCACCCGGGCGCTCACCGCAGGCGAGGTGCGTACCGACGCCCGCATCGGCTACATCCCCCAGCAGCGAATGTTTGAGGACATCCCTGTCCGCGCCCGTGATCTGGTGGACCTGGCGCTGAACCACAAGCCCGCCTGGTGGCGTCGGAAATCCGAATCCGGCAGCTCCCTTGAGCTGCTTGAATCGGTGGGGGCGCTGGGCCTTGCGGATCGGCGCGTCGGCTCGCTTTCCGGCGGGCAACAGCAACTCATCCGCCAAGCTCAGGCACTTGCTTGCGACCCCGAACTCCTGCTGTGCGACGAGCCGCTGCTCTCCCTGGACCTCAACATGCAGGAGAAAGTGGTGGGAATGCTCGCCGAACGCAGGCAGACCAAAGGCACGGCGATTTTGTTTGTGACCCACTCCATCAACCCCGTGCTGCAACATGTGGACCGGGTGCTGTACCTGGGGCCGCACGGCCACCGCATTGGCAGCGTGGAGGAAGTGATGACCTCCGAATCCTTGAGCGAGCTCTATGGTTCCAAGGTTACGGTGGTTCGCGTGGATGACCGGCTGGTGGTGCTCTAAATGATCGCAGATACGTTTGCGCTTCTCGGCGTGGATTTTGTGCAGCAATCGTTGATCGCCGCGGCCCTGCTTGGCGTGGTCTCCGGCGTGATGGCCCCGCTGATCGTGATGCGCCGCATGAGCTTTTCCGTCCACTCCACCTCTGAGCTAGCCCTCATGGGCGCCTCCGGCGCGCTGCTGTTCGGGCTGAACGTGGGCTTCGGCGCCATCGCCGGCGCAGTGGTGGCCGCGGTGGTGCTGGGACTGTTGGGGACTAAGCGCCAGGACGCCACCGTGGGCGTGGTCTTGAGCTTTGGCATGGGCCTTTCCGTGCTGTTCATCCACCTCTACCCCGGCAACTCTAACGCCGCGCTTTCCCTGCTCACCGGCCAGATCGTGGGTGTGCGCTCCTCCAGCGTGTGGGCGCTGGCCGGCGTGACCGCTATTGTGCTGCTCGCCTTTGCCCTGTGGTGGCGCCCACTGCTGTTTGCGGCAACGGACCCGATCATGGCCAAGGCCATGGGCGTGCCGCTGGGGCGCTACAACATGCTCTTCGCGGTGCTCGTGGGCCTGGTTGCGGCGCAGTCCGTGCAGATCGTGGGCGCGCTGCTGGTCATGGCGCTGCTCATCACGCCCGGCGCGGCGGCGGTAGAAATCACCGATTCCCCACGCAGGGCAGTGCTTTACTCACTGCTGTTCGCGGAGGTGGCCGCCGTGGGCGGTTTGGTGCTGTCTTTGGCGCCGGGCCTGCCAGTGAGCGTGCTGGTGACCAGCGTGAGTTTTGCCATCTACCTGGTGTGCCGCGGGATTGGCTGGGCGCGTAATCGCCGCGCCACCAAAGATCTTGTACGCTACGCCCATGCGCCAACATCTCATTGCCACCCAGAACGGGACTGACCTGCTGCTGTACTTCCACGGCTCGCAGCAATCCGCGCGGGTGGCACGCCGCTTCACCAACCGTAGCTTTGAACACATCCAGGCCACAGTGGTCTATCCGGAGGGCGTGCACCGCCACTGGAATGATTCGCGCAAGACCCTCCCGGAGCGCACCAGGGAGCTCGGCACTGACGACGTCTCCTATATCCAAGACCTCATTGCCCACATCCCTCATGAGCGCGTGTTCGCCGCCGGCTATTCCAATGGCGCGCAGATGATCATCCGCCTGCTCCATGATGCTCCCGGCCTCCTAGCCGGCGCAGCGCTCATCGCGGGTACCATGCCCACGCCGGAAAACTTCCTCTCCACGGCCCAGGGCTGGATACCCACCCCGATCCTCACGATGCATGGCACTGAGGATCCAATCGCGCCTTTCGACGGCGGCAGCGCAGGCTCCCGCGGCGCCCACCGCAGCTTTACGGACTCCAATCTGTACTTTGTGCAGCACAACGGCCTCATGCCAAAGCCCCGCCACACAAGGAGGCAGGGCTTTGATGTGTATGACTGGGCAGGTGAGGCCCCCGTTCAGGCCTGGGTGCTCAATGGCGTAGGCCACCACGTACCCACCACCAGGCCGGTGGCCTCACCGTTTTTAGGGCCGGCGAGCACGCACTTTGTGGCGGCGGAGGCGATCGCGCAGTTCTTCGGCCTGGGCTTTAGCCTTGACGGCGCTGGCGGGCAAACTCGCTGAGCACCACGCCGGCAGCCACGGAGGCGTTGAGGGATTCCACCCAGCCGGCCATGGGGATGGACATGATGACGTCGCACTGCTCGCGCACGAGGCGGGAAATGCCTTTGCCTTCTGAGCCGACCACGATCAGGACCGGGCCGGTGCCGTCGTAGGTGTCCAGGGTGTGCTCACCGCCGGCGTCGAGGCCCACCACCTGGTAGCCGTTTTGCTGGAACTGCTTGATGGTGCGGGTGAGGTTGGTTTCCTTGGCCACCGGCAAGCGCGCGGCGGTGCCCGCGGAAGTGCGCCACGCAACGGCGGTCACGGAGGCGGAGCGGCGTTCGGGGATCACCACGCCGTGGCCACCAAAGGCCGCCACCGAACGAATCACCGCGCCGAGGTTGCGGGGGTCGGTGATGTTGTCCAGCATCACCACCATGCCTGGGGTGCCGGAGTCGGCCACACGCTCCATGAGGGTGTGCGCATCGGTGTACTGGTACGGCGGGATTTGCAGACCAATGCCCTGGTGCATGCCGTTGCCAGTCATGCGGTCCATCTCATGGCGCGGCACCTCGATGATGGGGATGTTGCGGGTGAGCGCCATCTGCAGTGCTTCGGAGAGGCGGTCATCGTTGCGGGTGCCCTCCACCAGGTACAGGGCGGAGGAAGGCACCTTGGCATGCAGGCACTCGATCACCGGGTTGCGGCCCACCACCATCTCATCTTGTTCCTTCACATGGCGGCCGCGGTCACGCCGCTCCCGCTCCAGTTTGCGCTTGTGCGCTGCGTGGTACACGCGGTCCTCGGCCTTGGGCGTGGGCCCCTTGCCTTCCAACCCGCGGCGACGAACCCCACCGGAGCCTTTGACGGCGCCCTTCTTGTTGGTCTTGCGCAGACCAGGGCGGTTAGTTTTTGATCCCATTCAATAATCCTCAAAGTTGTGTTTCGGAAAGCTCCCAAGTGGGGCCCTCCGGGGTGTCCACCACGCTGATGCCGGCGGCCTGGAGACGATCCCGCACCGCGTCTGCCCTGGCCCAATCCTTGGCCGCCCGGGCGTCGGTGCGCTCCTGAAGCGCCGCGGTAATGAGTGCGTCGAGGGCAGACATGGCGGCGTCGGATTGCTGCTGGCTGGTGTCCTCCCACTCAGTGGGGTCGATGCCAAGCACCTTGGTCATGGCGCGCAGCTCCCCGGCGATCCTGCGCGCGGCGGTGGCGTCACCGGCAGCGAGCGCGCTGTTGCCCTGGCGCACATGCCCATGAATTACTGCCAGCGCCTTAGGCACGGAGAGGTCCTCGTCCATCGCGGCTTCGAACTCCTGCGGCCAGGCCGTGGCCTCAACATTGCCGACGCGCCCAAGGAAGGCTTCAATGCGGCGATACCCGGCGGCTGCCTCTTGCAGCGCGGCTTCGGAATACTCCAGCATGGAACGGTAGTGGGCGCTGCCCAAGTAATAGCGCAGCTCAACGGGACGCACCAGCTCCAAAATATTGGGCACGCTGAGTACGTTGCCCAAAGACTTGCTCATTTTCTCACCGCTCATAGTGACCCAGTGGTTGTGCATCCAGTACTGGGCAAAACCGTCACCGGCCGCGTGAGCCTGGGCAATCTCGTTCTCGTGGTGCGGGAACTGCAGGTCAAGGCCGCCACAGTGGATGTCGAACTCCCCACCCAAATACCAGGTGGCCATTGCCGAGCACTCCAAGTGCCACCCTGGGCGCCCCGGACCCCAAGGGGTGGGCCACGAGGGTTCGCCGGGCTTCGCAGCCTTCCACAGAGCAAAGTCCTGCGGGCCGCGCTTGCCCAGGTTGTCCGTCTCCCCTTGCTCCATCTCCTCCAAGCGGTTGCCGGAAAGATGGCCGTAGTCCGAGTGCGGGGCCGCGGCCCAGGCGGCCACATCAAAGTACACGCTGCCCTGCGCCTCATAGGCAAAGCCGGCATCAATGAGCCGCTGCATGTACTCCACCATCTGAGTCATGTGCCCCGTGGCGCGCGGCTCCACGGAAGGCGGCAGCACTCCCAAGATGTTGTAGGCCTTGGTGAACTCGCGCTCATAGGTGGAAACCCACTCCCACCAGGGGCGATTATGCTCGCTGGCCTTGGTTAAGATCTTGTCATCAATATCCGTCACGTTGCGCACAAACGCCACATCCAAGCCCTTGGCCAGAAGCCAGCGGCGCAGGATGTCAAAAGCCACGCCGGAGCGCACATGCCCAATATGCGGCTGCGTTTGCGGCGTTGCACCACAGAGGTAAATGGAAGCGTGCCCCTCGCGCAGGGGAACAAAATCTCTCAAAGTGCGGGTGGCGGTATCAAAAATCTTCAAGGTCACGCCGCTCAGTCTAGTTGCCACACCACAGCGGTGGCTATTGCGGCTCGCCCTTCCTCACGGCCAGTGAAACCCAAACGATCCGTTGTGGTTGCAGAAACACTCGCCGGCGCGCCGAGGATCTCCCCAATCACTCGCTCCGCCTCCTCACGGCGCGGGCCCATCTTCGGCGTTTGGGCCACCAACTGGCACGCCACATTTCCGATGGTGAAACCCTTCTCACTCAGTAGCGCCTTACATTCGGCCAGCAGGCGGGCGCCGGAGGCGCCTTGGTACTCCTTGCGGCCAACGCCCACAAAGGAACCGAGGTCGCCCAAATTCGCGGCGGAAAGCAATGCATCCACGATGGCGTGGGCTACTACGTCGCCGTCTGAGTGCCCCTCGCAACCGTGGTCCTCCGGGAACTCCAGGCAGGCGATGAAGCAGGGCTTACCTTGTTCAATCTGGTGGGCGTCCGTAGCCACACCTACGCGGGGAATGATCATTGGTGCTCCTGAGCATCGATGAGGGTTTGGGCCAACAAGAGGTCCAGCGAGGTGGTGATTTTAAAAGCCAGAGGGTCGCCCTCCACGCACTCCACTGGGATGCCAGCCCATTCCATGAGGGAGGCGTCATCCGTGGCTTCAAAGCTGCGCTGGGCAAAATACTTGGCATTAACTTCACGCAACGTGCGCAGGTCAAAGGCCTGGGGAGTTTGCACCGCCCGCAGCGTGGAGCGGTCCGGGGTGGACTGTACCGTTAACCCGCACACTTCCTTGATGGTGTCCGATACCGGCACCACCGGGATCACAGCGGGCGCCTGAGCGGCGGCGACGCGCGCGATCATCGCTGGGGGTGTGAGGGCCCTGGCAGCGTCGTGAATCAGCACCCTGCCCTCCTGGGCCTGGATTGCTTTGAGGCCTTCCCAAACGGAGTCAGCGCGCTCCCCGGCGCCATACACGATGCGCGCGCGGGCGCCGATTTCCGCCTTGACCTGTGCTTCCATCTCCGGGCGGATGATCACCAGGATCTCCTGGATTGCCCCGGAGGCCTCCATCGCCGCCACTGAGTGATCGAGCAGCGTTCGGCCGGCGAGGCGAACCATCGCCTTGGGCATGTTGGCGCCCAGGCGCGTGCCCTGGCCGGCTGCTGCGATAAGGGCAAAGGTCACGGAGTTAATCTTCGTCGTCGAAGTTGAGATCATCGAGGTCTAAGTCGGCGTCATCGTCCGCGAGCTGCGTGGTGGGCTCGGCAACGCCGTCCGCGCGCTGACGTTCGATGGTGGCGTTGACCTCCTCCATAAAGGCATCGGCCTTGGCGTCATCCACGTTTTCCGCGAGCGCTAGCTCACCCACCAACACCTGACGAGCCTTGGCCAGCATGCGCTTCTCACCGGCGGAAAGACCACGGCCCTGATCCCGGCGCCACAGGTCACGCACCACCTCAGCGACCTTGTTCACATCACCGGAAGCAAGGCGTTCCTGGTTGGCCTTGAAACGGCGGGACCAGTTTCCAGCCTCCTCCACGTCCGTCTCCCGAAGGAAGCCAAAGACACGCTGGAGACCTTCATCATCCACCACATCGCGCACGCCCACGAGCTCGGCATTTTTGGAGGGGACGCGGACCACAAGGTCGGATTGGTGAATCTGCAGGACCAGGTACTCCAGGGTCTCCCCACCCATCTCCCGGTGCTCGATAGCCTCAATGACAGCCGCGCCGTGGTGTGGGTACACAACGGTATCGCCGACCTTGAATTCCATGCATCTACTCCCTTGCTGGTTCGTAACTCGCCAATGCTACCACGACCATGGAAAACGCGCCCTTAAAAGGCTCGAAAACCCCTACACCGAAAGTTTGCCCCCGTTTGCCGGAAACTAGATGTGAGGGGCCAACAAATACTAGAGTTAAGAACGATTTACGCCACCTTTTACCCTATGGAGGACGAACTCGTGAAGTCCCTGAAGTCTGCAGCACGCCGTGGCGCGCTGATCTCAGTAGCCGCCACCTCTGCGCTCGCACTCGCATCCTGCAGCGCTGGACAAATCACCCAAACCTCCTCCCAGGTCCCTGCAGTGGATGGCGCTTTCAGCGCGTACCAAGGTGTGCAGCTCCGTGATGTCACCGTGCATGTGAACGAGGAAGGCCAGGCAGGCGTGAAGTTCTTTGCCGCCAACCTGGACACCGCAGACCGCAGCTACGATCTCCGCGGCATCACCGTGGACGGCACCCCAGTGACCCTCTCCGAACCAGTGACCCTGGATAAGGGCTGCGTTGTCATGGGCGGCCTGCCCGAGGAGATGGACCTCCTCACCGAGCCAGAAGGCCAGTGCTACCAGCTCGTGGACGCAACCCTGGAGAACACCGGCCTCGCCTTTGGCGGCAACGTTCCCGTGGTCTTCGACTTCGGCTCCGGTGAAGTCACCGTGAACTCCACCGTCTCCATGCCAGTTGCCCCTTCCGGTGAAAACGACCGCGTCATCGGTGAAGGCGCAGGCGAAGGCCACTAATTGGTCACATAGGTTGTAGCCTATGAGCTCCCCGTGAATTGAGTTGGACTCACGGGGAGCTTTTTGCTGTCTGAGTACACCAACGAAGGCGAAAGCCGCCACCGAGGCCTCAACTTCTCACCTCGGCGGCGGCTTTCCCTTCACTGTTAAATCAGGCGGATTAACACCACCAAGCCAACCACAAGCACAGTAGCAGCCACCATGTTCAGCAGCACGGTGGGCAGTCCCAGCTCACGGGAAGGCTGGGCAACTTGGATTTCATGCGTCTCCAGGGGTGCAGCCACCACTCCATTGGATTGCTCACCATCGGTATCGGCAGCGGAAGGCACAGGGGCGTTTTCATCCCTCACTTCCACAGTGCCCACTACCTCACCGGCCTGCCCAATGTTTTGACCGAACAGGCCAGGCAAGAACGCCAGAGCGGGTGTCACAGCAACAAGAGACTGAATCTCCGAGGGCAGCTCAGACTCCTGGAAGTCTGTGGTTTCACCATTAGGATGCGTTTCCACTGCCTGCGCATTTGGCTGGGCACCCGCACCCGGAGCAGGAGCCACACCCGGACTTGGCTGCGCCCAGAACTGAGGAACGAGCGCCGCACCGATGATTGGAGCGAGAACTTCATAGGGGAAAGCAGGGGTCTCCGGCGTCGGTTCCGGCTCCGGCGCCGGAGTAGGCTCCGGTTCGGGCGTGGGCTCGGGTTCGGGTGTCGGTTCCGGATCGGGAGTCGGTTCCGGCGTGGGCTCCGGCGTAGGTTCCGGTTCCGGCTCCGGCGTAGGTTCCGGTTCCGGTTCCGGCGTTGGCTCAACCACCCGCACTGGCGCCGGCACATTCATGCCGAGGGAAAGAGTTTGGTCAGAGGTGATCTCAAAACGAACCTTGCTATCTTCCACGCCCTCAACCCCGATGCCGGGAATTTCCACGGACGTGCCGGCGGGTACGTGCGCGATGTTGTAGAAGAGCTCGCCGTTTTCCTCTACAAGCGTGACCCCTTCGGGCAGTGCTGCGCTGGTGGAGTGGATGCTGGCGCCGTCGATACCCGATGCGCGGATGAGGACGTTGGTGAGGTCGCGCTCTGGTTGGTTGATGACCACGGTCATTTCCTGGCCCACAGTGCGCACAAACCATGGCAATCGGGCATAGGCAACGTTGAGGTTGATGAGTTCGTAGTCAATACCCAATTCCACCGAGGAAGGCTTGTTTTCCATGCCAGCGGGGATGTAACCGAGCTCCAGGTTGATGTGGACGCGGCGGTTCTCCTCGGCGAGGTGGCTGTTGAAAATGATGATGCCTTCACCAGACGTGGAGATGGAACCCACAGCCATGAGGTTGCCGTGTTCGTCGTTGATGTCAAATCCCACGTCACGGGAGATCCTGAAGCCGGTGAGCTGGAAGGGAATGAAGTCGCCATCCTCAGGAATCTCATTGAGATTGAAGTGGATGGACTGGCTCATGCGGGTGCCAGCTTGGTAGGTGGAGCCATCGGTCAGAACGTTCCCCTCGGCATCACGCAGAGTGCGGGTCACCGTCGCATCAACGGGGCTGGGGATGGTGCCCACAATGTCGTCCGCAATCACCGCGGGCGTTGTAATGGGCGCTGCTTCTGGCGCGAGAGCAGGCGCAGTAACGACGTCCGTTATTGGCTGCACTTCGGCTACGTCCTGCGCCAAAACGAGTGGAGATACAGCAAAACTGAAGCTCAGCGCCATTGCTGCCGCTGCCGCCCGACGAACAGACTTGCTCACGGGCACCTCCATTTCTGCTTCAATCCTGCTGTTAGTAATTTTCTAAGGCGATACTACCACTGACTCTTATATTTTCCTAAGTTTCTTGTGGTGACGCAAAGCACCAAACTCATCCTAGAAAAAAATCGCCCACCAAGGAATTCTGACATGCCCACCAGGCCCACTCAGTAGACTGTGACCTAAGGTGATCTCAGGTGATCTACAGTGTTCGCATGGCCAAGAAACCACAGCACACCTGCACCGAGTGTGGGTACACGTCACCTAAATGGCTTGGACGCTGCCCGGAGTGCGGCGCCTGGGGTTCGATGGAACAGGGAGCCCCAACGCCTGCGTCGGTAAGCAAAGTGGGAGTGCTTACCCCAACCTCCCCCGCTACCCCCATCACAAGCGTTGACCCCACGGCCGCCACCAGCCTGCCCACCGGCATCTCCGAGCTGGACCGAGTACTCGGCTCCGGCATCGTGCCAGGCTCAGTGATCCTGCTCGCGGGTGAACCTGGCGTCGGCAAATCCACCCTGCTGCTTGAAGTGGCCAGCAAGTGGGCGAAGCTCGGGCGCACGGCATTGTATGTGACCGCGGAGGAATCGGCGGGGCAGGTGCGCATGCGCGCGCAGCGTACCGACGCCCTCGTGGACAGCCTCTACCTGGCTTCAGAGAGTGAACTCGATGTGATCTTTGGCCACGCCCGGGAGCTGACGCCCAGCCTGCTCATCGTGGACTCCGTGCAGACCATGCACGCGAGCGGTGTGGAAGGAGTGGCCGGCGGCGTTGCCCAAACCCGCGCAGTCACCGCGGCGCTCACCACCCTGGCCAAAACCACCGGCGTGCCCATCATCCTGGTGGGACACGTCACCAAAGACGGCAACGTGGCCGGCCCCCGCGTCCTCGAGCATCTAGTTGACGTGGTGCTGCACTTCGAAGGCGACCGCCACCTCAGCCTCCGCATGCTCCGTGGCATCAAAAACCGCTTTGGCGCCACCGACGAGGTGGGCTGCTTTGAACAACGCAGCGACGGCATCCACGAAGTCCCCGACCCCACCGGCCTCTTCCTCTCCCATCGCGGCGAAACCCCAGATGGCACCGCGGTCACCGTAGCCATGGACGGGGTTCGCCCCATGCTCACCGAAGTCCAGGCGCTCGTGGTGCACACTGAGTCCAAATCTCCTCGCCGCGCAGTCACGGGCCTCGACGCCACCCGAGTCCCCATGGTCCTCGCCGTGCTCGGCGCCCGCGGCGGCAAACCCACCCACAATAAAGAGGTATATGTGGCCACCGTGGGCGGGCTGAAAATCGGCGAGCCCGCAGCAGACCTCGCAATCGCGCTGGCCACAGCCAGCGCACTCAGTGGAACCCCGCTGCCACCCCGCACGATCGTGCTTGGCGAGGTCGGCCTGGCGGGAGAAATCCGCGCCGTCCCCGGCCTGGACAAGCGCCTACAGGAGGCCGCTCGCCTTGGCTACGAGCGCGCCATCCTTCCCGCCGGAACAAAGCAAAAGGCGCCCGCGGGGCTGGAAATCCGCCCCGTAGGCACCATCAAGGAAGCGCTACTGGAGATTGAACGTGGCAGGCTGTGAGGGGTTATCCCCCACCACAGTGTGCAAGTAGTAGCTGCCCGCCGGCACGGGGGCGCGGTCCTCACACTGCTCAGGGGCGCTCGTGGTACGCGACCACGTTGCCTCGAAATAGCGCTCCGAGCCGGCAGCGAAGGTTTCCTCACCGTTGCCCACCGCTGGGTTGCAGTCAATATCTGCCCACATGCGCTGGTTAGTGTCCATCGCGTAGACCTCAAAGCGCAGCACGTCCTGGTCCAGGTTGATCACGCAATCTTCCTGAGTGGGGTTGCGCACCGTCATGTAGAACACCGGCTGCGAGTCCGCCGGGTAGTTGGCAAAATCCGTCTCTGCAGTGATCTCAAGGTCCGCCAGAGTGCAGCCGCTGGCTTCGGTAGCGGCTGGAGCCTGGGTTTCCGTTTCGGTTTCGGTTTCCGTGGGTTCGGAGCTTGCAGAGGCTGGCGCTGCAGTGGTGGTGGTGATCACCGTGGAGGTTTGTGCCGCCGGGGCGGAAGTATCGGGGCGGTTAAGAGCAAACACCGCCACCAATAGCAGCACAACAATCACCAGAATTGCCGCCGCGGCGGCGCGCCTGCGCTGGTAGTACACCTCTGGAAGCCTGTTCATGCCTACCAGAATAAGCGGTGATCACCAGCGCGTTGAGGTTTTGTTTGGGCGTGTCTAGAGCCCGTAGGTGGCTACGGTTTCCACGGCGCCGTCGGAAAGCCGGTAGCGCGCAGCCACCACGGCTGTATCTCCGCGGTCCACGGCCTCTTTGATCGCCGGCGACTTATACAGAACCTTACGAGCGGTGGCATCCGCGTGGTGGCGCTCAAAGTCCCCAGAAGTGAGGTGGTCCTGGGTGCGGGCCTCGAGCACCGAAGGGGTGATCTGCTCCACCAAGGTGCGCAGGTGCCCCTGGGGAACCTCCGCGCCATTGAGCACCTCCACCGCTGCTTTCACCGCGCCGCAACTCTCATGACCCAGCACCACCACAACTTCCACCCCGAGGCCACTGACGGCAAACTCCAGGGAGGCCATCACGCCGGAATCCACCACTTCACCGGCGGTGCGCACCACGAAGATGTCCCCCAGGCCGGCGTCAAACAGGATTTCCGCCGGTACGCGGGAATCACCGCAGGTAAACACGCACACCCGCGGCGACTGCCCCTTGGTCAACTCCAGGCGTCGCTCCAGCTCCTGGTGCGGGCGCATTGGGGTGCCGTTGGCAAAGCGCTCATTGCCTTCAAGCAGTGCTTCCCATACAGCTTTTGGATCTCTTTCATTCATGGTTCAATTGTGCACGCATGAATGAACTTTTGCCCGTAATTTCTTGGTATCACACCCACAAACGCACCATCGCGTGGCGCAATGAGCACACCACCGCCTGGGGCGTGCTCGTCAGCGAGGTGATGAGCCAGCAAACCCAGGTCTCCCGCGTCGAGCCACTCTGGGAAGCATGGATGCAGCGTTGGCCCACGCCTGCCGACGTCGCCAGCGCCCCAACGAGCGAGGTTATCCGCGCGTGGGCGAACCTAGGGTACCCAAGGCGGGCGCTGCGCCTCCAAGAGGCCGCGCGCATCGTCGCCGAAGAAGGCATGCCCACCACCGTCGAGGGCCTGCTCAAACTACCGGGGGTGGGCGACTACACCGCCCGCGCCGTAGCCGCCTTCGCCTACGGGCAGCGAGTTGGGGTGGTGGACACCAACGTCCGCCGCGTGGTCAGCCGCGCCTTCGGCATCAAACCCACCATCGAGGCAGTAGAAAACCTGCTTCCCCTCACCGATGCGCCCACCGCCTCCGTTGCCCTCATGGAACTCGGCGCACTCGTGTGCACCAAGAACCCCCAGTGTGGGGCCTGCCCACTCAGTGGGCGCTGCCAATGGGATGGCACTGTGGAGGTGACGCGGAAGCAGGGGAGGTTTGCTGGCAGCCACCGGCAGGTGCGCGGGAAGATCCTGGCCTTGCTGCGCGAAAAGGGGCCGGTGCCAAGCGTTGATGTTGCTTGGCCCGACCCCTCGATGCGCCAGGTGGCATTGGATTCACTTATTGCCGACGGCCTCGTGGTCCACCACGAGGGCCACTACGACCTGCCGGCTTAGCGCCAGCGCCCTCGGTAGGTGAGCCCACCGGGCAGGTTCACCCACACTCCGCCACGGGAGTTCACCGTTACCGGCCCAATCTTGGTGCTGGCGGACGCACCGGAGCCGGAGAGGTTCAGCCAAGAGTTCTTGCCGAGCTTCTTGCGCTTGCGGAAGGTGATTCCCATTGCTTACTCCTCTACCAGTTCCTCAGGCAGGTCCTCGGGGTTGTCCGCTGCGTCGAGCACCGCCTGCTGCGCTGCGAGCACCTCCTCTGACTCAGTGAATTCATCCAGCGGCTTTGGCCGAGGCGTGAAGGTGAAGCGGGCGCGGTCGGTGTCCTTGGACTCCCCGTCCCAACCTTCAACGTCTACGGTCACGATCTCACCAGCGCCGACCTCGCCGAAGAGGATCTTCTCACTCAGTACGTCCTCGATCTCACGCTGGATGGTGCGGCGCAGTGGGCGCGCGCCGAGCACAGGGTCGAAGCCGCGCTTGGCCAGGAGGTTCTTGGCCAGGTCGGTGAGCTCGATGCCCATGTCCTTCTGGCCGAGCGCCTTGGACACGCGACCAACCAGCAGGTCCACCATTTCCACAATCTGCTCTTGGGTGAGCTGGTGGAACACCACGATCTCATCGATACGGTTGAGGAACTCTGGGCGGAAGTGCTTCTTGAGCTCGTCGTTGACCTTCTGCTTCATGCGCTCGTACTGGCCCTCGGCGTCGGTTTCGCCAACGGAGCTGAAGCCCATGCCCACAGCCTTGGAAATGTCCTGGGTGCCTAGGTTCGAGGTGAAGATCAGTACGGTGTTCTTGAAGTCCACCACGCGGCCCTGGCCGTCGGTGAGGCGGCCGTCTTCCAGCACCTGCAGCAAGGTGTTGTAGATTTCCTTGTGCGCTTTTTCGATTTCGTCGAAGAGCACAACCGAGAATGGCTTGCGGCGCACCTTCTCGGTGAGCTGGCCACCTTCCTCGTAGCCCACGTAGCCCGGAGGAGCACCGAAGAGGCGGGAGGCGGTGAAGCGGTCGTGGAACTCGCCCATGTCGATCTGGATGAGGGCGTCATCTTCACCGAACAGGAAGTTCGCCAGGGCCTTGGAGAGCTCCGTTTTACCCACACCGGATGGGCCGGCGAAGATGAAGGAGCCGGATGGGCGGCGAGGGTCCTTGAGGCCGGCGCGGGTGCGTCGGATTGCCCGAGAGACTGCCTTGACCGCATCCTCCTGGCCGATAATGCGCTTGTGCAGCTCCTCTTCCATGCGCAGCAGGCGGGAGGATTCCTCTTCAGTGAGCTTAAACACTGGAATGCCGGTCCAGTTGCCCAGCACCTCAGCGATCTGCTCCTCGCCTACCTCAGCGATTTCCTCCAGGTCGCCATCGCGCCACTGCTTTTCCTTGACCGCGCGCTCCTCGGAGAGCTGACGCTCCTGATCGCGCAGGCCAGCGGCCTTTTCAAAGTCTTGGGCGTCGATGGCTGCTTCCTTTTCGCGGCGGACCTCCGCGATCCTGTCATCTACCTTGCGGATAGACTCAGGTGCAGTCATGCGCTTGATGCGCATCCGGGCGCCGGCCTCATCGATGAGGTCCACTGCCTTGTCTGGCAGGAATCGGTCATTGATGTAGCGGTCAGAAAGCTGCGCCGCTGCTGCCAGGGCGCCGTCAGTGATGGACACGCGGTGGTGTGCCTCGTAGCGGTCGCGGAGGCCCTTGAGGATCTCGATCGTCATCTCCACGGATGGCTCCGGGACCTGCACCGGCTGGAAGCGGCGTTCAAGGGCGGCGTCCTTCTCGATGTGCTTGCGGTACTCATCCAAGGTGGTAGCACCAATGGTTTGCAGCTCACCGCGGGCGAGTTTTGGCTTAAGCAAGCTGGCGGCGTCGATCGCACCCTCTGCGGCACCTGCGCCAACCAGGGTGTGGATCTCGTCGATGAACAGGATGATGTCACCACGCTGGTTGATTTCCTTGAGCACCTTCTTCAGGCGTTCCTCAAAATCACCACGGTAACGGGAGCCGGCCACCAGGGAGCCCAAGTCCAGTGAGTAGACCTGCTTATCTTTGAGCGTCTCCGGCACCTTGCCATTCACAATATCCAGCGCCAAGCCCTCCACCACGGCGGTCTTACCCACACCGGGCTCACCGATCAGCACCGGGTTGTTTTTGGTACGGCGGGAAAGCACCTGCATAATGCGCTCGATTTCCTGCTCGCGGCCCACAACTGGGTCCAGCTTGCCATCGCGCGCAGCCTGGGTGAGGTTGCGGCCAAATTGGTCCAGTACCAGCGAGTTGGAACGATCGCCCTGGCCACCCTTTCGGCCCTGGCCACCGCGTGGGGCCGATGCGCCCACGGGCTCGTCGTTTTCCTGGCTGTTTTCTGGCGTCTCACCCTCGTAGCCGGAGAGCAACTGGATCACCTGCTGACGCACGCGAGGCAGGTCAGCGCCGAGCTTCACCAGCACCTGCGCAGCAACGCCCTCGCCTTCACGGATGAGGCCGAGCAGCAAGAACTCGGTGCCGATGTACTTGTGGCCCATCTGCAGGCCCTCGCGTAGGGAAAGCTCCAACACCTTCTTGGCGCGCGGAGTAAAGGGGATGTGGCCTACCGGCGGTTCCGCGCCGCGGCCGATGATTTCCTCGACTTCACGGCGGACGTCGTCAAGCGAAATCCCCATGGACTCCAGCGCCTTCGCCGCAACGCCTTCACCCTCATGGATAAGACCGAGCAGGATGTGCTCAGTGCCAATGTAGTTATGGTTCAGCCCGCGGGCTTCCTCCTGGGCCAGCACGATCACGCGACGAGCACGATCAGTAAACCGCTCGAACATGTTCACTCCCCTAAAAGATTGTCCTAATGTGTCACCCACTCTAACGCTCGCAATGGACACGCATTTCCCAAACGCTCACCCAACCCCACCTAAAACCCCCATTTTCCCAGTTCAGGCACCATGTACGCCATAAGCGAACAAAGCGCGCTACAAAGGAAGAATGCAACTCAAACACTTCCCCACCCCACAACGTCCCCGCGCCACCGTGCTCATCGCCCACGGCTACGCCGAGCATCACGGGCGCTACCTGCCCTTTATCGAGGCGCTGAACGACGCCGGCATCGAGGCCTACACCTACGATCACCGCGGTCACGGCGCAGCCGCCGAAGAGGGAAAGAAGGCACAGGTAGACGTAGCTACCCTCGTGCAGGATCACCTCGCCGCACGCCGCGAGCTTGGCTCCCAACCGCTGGTGCTCTTCGGCCACTCAATGGGAGGACTCATCACCGCCCGATCAGTGCAGCACAACGCTGAAAACGTGCAGGCAGTAATGCTTTCCGGCCCGGCATTCCTCCCCGAGACGGCGCTGCCCCTGCCCGCAGTGCGCGCCGGCCGCGCTCTGGCCAAGTTCTTCCCCGGCCTCCCTGCCGCCAGCCTGGACGCCGCCCACACCGCCCGCGACCCACAGGCGGTAGCCGAATACCAGAACGACCCCCTGAACTACCTGGGGAAAGTCCCCCTCCTCACTGGCACCTCAATGATGTTGGAAGGCCACGCCGCCCTGGCCGGCTCCTGGCCGAGCATCCCCACCCTGATCCTCCACGGAACCGACGACCACCTGGCCAACCCCCAAGGTTCCAAGGAGTTCGCCAAGAAGTCCACGTCCATCCAGCTTGAACTGCAGCCGGGCGGCTACCACGAAATCCTCAATGACTACGGCAAGGAGGAGGTCACCGCCCGCTACATCGAGTGGCTAACTGAGACGCTCCGGCTTGACCATGGGGAACAGGACGGTCTCGCGGATACCTAAGCCGGTCAGCGCCATGAGCAGGCGGTCAATGCCCATGCCGCAGCCCGCAGTGGGCGGCATGCCCTGCTCCATGGCTGCGAGGAAGTCCTCGTCCAACACCATTGCCTCTTCGTCGCCGCCGGCAGCCAGGCGCGCCTGGTCCTCAAAACGCTCGCGCTGAATCACCGGGTCCACCAGCTCCGAATAACCGGTGGCCAGCTCAAAGCCGCGCACGTACAGATCCCATTTCTCCGTCACACCCGGCTTGCTGCGGTGCTGGCGAGTCAGCGGCGAGGTCTCCACCGGGAAATCCCGCACAAAAATCGGCCCATGGAGCTGGTCTGCGCACAGATGTTCCCAGATCTCCTCCACCAACTTCCCGTGGCCCCAGCCGCCTTTCGACGGCACCTCCAGGCCAATCACCGCAGCGATTCCCTTAAGCTCATCCACCGTGGAATGGATGGTTACCTCCGGCTGGCCAGGGAACTTCCGCGCCAGCGCCTCATTCAGCGAGGGGTACATCTCAATGGATTTCCACTGGCCACCGAGGTCGTACTCAGTGCCATCCGCAAGCGTCACCGTGGTGGAGCCAAAAACCTCGAGGGCTACGGCTTGGATGAGGTTTTGGATCAAGGCGGCGCCGTCGTCGTATGTGCCCCACGCCTGGTACGTCTCCAGCATGGCGAACTCCGGTGAGTGAGAGGAGTCCACGCCCTCATTGCGGAAGTTACGGTTGACCTCGAAGACCCGCTCGATGCCGCCGACCACGCAGCGCTTCAGGTAGAGCTCAGGGGCTATGCGCAGGTAAAGGTCGATGTCCAGGGCGTTCGAGTGAGTGACAAAGGGGCGTGCCGCTGCGCCACCGTGCAACGTCTGCAGCATCGGGGTTTCCACCTCAAGGAAGCCCTCCCCCTCCAGGAAGTTGCGCAGGGCGCGCATCACCTTGATACGGGTCAAGGCGTTGGTACGGGCCTGCTCACGCATGATGAGGTCGGTGTAGCGGTGGCGCACGCGGGAATCCTCGCTCATCTCCGCAAACGCCACCGGCAACGGACGGATCGCCTTAGACGCCATGTGCCAGGAGGAGGCCATCACAGACAGCTCACCGCGGCGCGAACGGATGATGCGGCCGCGAATGGAAACGATATCCCCCAGGTCAACGTCCTGCTTCCAGCTCGCCAACGCCTCCTCGCCGACCACCGCAAGCGAAAGCATCGCCTGAATCGTCTGCCCATTGCCCTCCTGCAACGCCGCAAAACACAGCTTGCCGGTGTTGCGCACAAACATCACACGCCCCGCGACGGCAACCTCATGGTCCGTCTCTTCGCCGTCTTCAAGCTTGCCCTCATACTGCGCACGCAAAGCAGAAATACTATCCGTGCGATCCACCTCCACCGGATACGGCTCATGGCCGCGATCTAGGAGGGACGCGCGCTTTTCACGCCGAATACGAAGCTGCTCTGGTTCTTTTTCCACACGGGATACAATAACAGCCATGATCATTTGCGGCGAAGGCCTAGTAGACCTCGTACCCCAGAACGGCGCATTCACCGCGGCCCTCGGCGGCGGCCCCTACAACGTAGCAATCGCAGCGGCACGCCAAGGCGCCCAAGTCCGCTTCATCTCACGCCTCTCCACAGACGCCTTCGGCGAACAACTCGTCCAAACCCTCGCCCAAGAAGGCATCGACACCACCGGCATCCAACGCGGCCCCGAACCCACCACCCTCGCACTCACCAACATCGGCCCCGACGGCTCCGCCACCTACACCTTCTACGCCGAAGGCACCGCAGACCGCCTCGCCAACCCCTCACTGAGTGAAACGCCCTCCATCGCCTGCTTTGGCACCGTCTCCCTCGCCCTCGAGCCGGCGGCCAGCCGCTACATCGCGCTGGCCAAACACCTCCACTCAGTAGGATGCTTCGTGGCGCTGGACCCGAATATTCGGCCGTTCTACGCCACTGAGTCACACAAAGCCCGCCTGCTGGACTTGATCGATCACGTTGATCTGCTGAAACTCTCCGAGGAAGAAGACGAGTTCCTGGGCCACCCCACAGCGCCGGTCAAGGTGATCACCCGTGGCGGCGAGGGCCTAGAGGTCCACTCACTGGGGAAGGTATTCCGCGTGAGCGCCCCGGCGATTGAGGTGGCAGATACGATCGGTGCCGGCGACACCGTCATGGGCGCCATCCTGGCTCAGCTCCAGGCAGGCGCTACTGAGTGGGAGGAGATCGCCCAGCACGCCGCCAACTCCGCCGCGGTGACGTGCACACGGGTGGGCGCCCAACCACCTACGAGGGAAGAAGTCAAGGCCTTCCTCGCTTCTGTGGATAACTAGCCGCTTGGTTGCCGCCTGGTTGCACTGAGTTATCCACAGGCAGCCAGGGCCTCTTCTCTGCCGCTTTCCGCCCCCTTAGCGTGTGTGCCATGGAACAAATTGCACTGGCGTATCACAAGGCAGGTTTTGCGCTCGTGGCGGCTGTGGTGGCCGCGCGGCGCAAGGATTCAAAAGAAGAGGTGGCGCGGCGATTTTGCATGTCCAAGGACACCGTGCGGCGCATGGAGTGGATGTATAAATTCTTCGCGCCGCCCGGGGTACGCGAGGCGGCGCAGGGGATCCCGCTGGAGGCCCTCGACGGCATCGCAAAGCAGGTCAAGGCCCTCTCGGAGGAGGATCGCCCCGAGGTCACGCGTCGGTGCCTTGTCAAAGCCGCCGGCAAGACGGTGGATGAAGCTATCGACGTAGCCAAGGAGCTGGTCACCGAGTTCAAAACCAGCCGCGGCTACGCCCCGAACCGCAAGCAACGCCTCTACTCTCAGCGTAAAGCTGACGCCAACGGCCAGCGCCGCCTCCACGGAGTGTTCAACGACGCCACCCTCACCCGGATCGAGCGCCTCCTCGAACGCGACATCAACTCCCGCCTCAAACAGGGCGTCAGCCGCCCCGAAGCCTTCGCCGAGTCCCTCATCGACGCCATCCTCGGCAGCAAACACGCCGCCGACGGCGCGCGGGCCTACCAACCTGGCCTCCTGCTGCCCCTGCGCCCGTCGGAAGGCTACTTCAAGGACGGCAAGGTCTACACGTTTGACGGCGCAGGCATCCCCCTGTCCGAGCTCGGCGGGCTGGAGATCGGCGACACCGGCTACGCCATCGTGACCGCGCAGGACGAACGCGGGCGCATCGGCGCGGAAGCCATCCCCATCAAACGCTTCGCCGACCGCCTCCAACGCCTCCTGCTGGCCACCGAAACCCTCGTCTGCCCACAACCAGGCTGCACCCAACCCGCCTGGCGCTGCCAATACCACCACGTCGTGGCCTTCAGCCGCGGCGGCGCCACCACCACCGACAACCTCATGCTCCTCTGCCCCGACCACAACGCCACCAACGACGACAACCCCGCCCACCCCAAAAACGGCCGCATGGAACGCTGCCCCACCACCGGCGCCCCCATCTACAAACGCACACCCCACCACCCCGGCACCCGCAACCACACCGCCACAACCCGCAAAGGCTGGCGCGAAGAAACCGAAGCCTACCTCGCCCAACCCACCGAATCATGAAGCACCACACCACAAGGGAGCTCCACACCACCCAATAAACGCACATCCCCCTCCCGCGGCGCAGGCCCCAACCCCAGCCCCCGCAACTCCAAATACAACGGGGCAATCCCGGCTGCCTCAAACACACCCAACGCCGCCCCCACCGAGTCACCCTGCGCCGCATGCACCCCAGCAGTGAGTGAAGCAGCCAGGACCAGCGCCAACTCCCGCTCCGACTCAGGCACACGCACATTCCGGCCCGACACCGCCAACCCATCCGGCATCCGCACCACCGGCACTGAGTGAAGCTTGAGCGGCAAACGGTAATCGTTCACCACCCGCTGAGTGATCACCAGCAGCTCATAATCTTTCTCGCCCAGGAACATATCGCTGGCACCGACACTGTTACTCAGTGCAATCAGGCGGGCGAGTTTGTCGGGGACTTCGGGGTTGAGGGGCTCGTAGTCAAAGCCGATTCGGGGAGTGAGTTCACGGGGATCGTAGTGCCAGGTGGCGTCGACACGCTCCTTCTCCAACCCCTGCACCGCGAACGGCGCGGCGACCAGCGTGACCGCCCCAGGCACTGAGCGGGCGGCGCGGATGAGCGCAAAGTGGCCGGCGTGGAGGGTGTCACTCAGTACAGGGACCAGGCACACGGGCTTGCCGAGGCGGCGGAAGGCGCGGGTGAAGGGGGCGGGGTCGGAAAGCGGCATTGCGCGGCCGGGTTCAAAAGGCACTGGGGCTCCTCGTGATCAGGGTGTCCAATTCTTGCTGCGCGCGCACGAACGCCGCGTAGGCAGCACGGAAAGCAGGCAGGTGCTCCAACGCCACTGAGTGGGGGTGGGCCGGGAACAGCAGCTCAATGAGCACCTGGGCGATCTCGCTGGAGGCGAAAATCACCGTGCGCTCGCCGTAGGGAACCGCCAAGCCACTGTGGTCCACCGCGGGCTCAAGGCCGAGGGCGGGGTCGGTGTAGATGACGAGCTGGCCACGGCGCAGCCCACTCAGTGGAGTGGCGGAGATGAGGGCGTCTGCGGTGTGGGGGTCACTCACTAGGCGGTGGTGAGTGGGGATGGTGACGGTGGGGTCGGTGATGTAGACGCTGAGGCTGGGGGTGTTCATTTGCGGTTGCGGGCGATGAGTTCGGCTACGGAGATGCCGTTGGTGTGGGCGTCGGCGCGGCGGCGGCCGGCGGATTCGGTGTCGGGGTCAGAGTCGGCTGCGGGCAGTTCGGCGATGCGCTGTGCCTCGGCATGCAGGGCTGGTTGCTGTGCCATTGAGTAGCCGCTGAGCTCCTCAAGCTGCTCGCGCATGGCGTCCAGTTGAGCGCGTATTTCACTCAGTGAGTCCTCGTGAGTCTGCTGCTGGCGGAGGCGGGCGACCATGAAGGCGCCGCCGAGGGCGGCCCATAGGGAGATGAGTAGGGCGATTTTGAGGAGCGGCACTGATCCCGTCGTGAGCGTGACAATGCTGCACACCACGGCCAGCGCGATCAGGACCCATTCTTTCATGGGTTCTAACCTACCGCGTTCGGCGGGGTCATGCAGTTGCGCTCCAGCCAGCGTGCCGCCGCCGCGAGGGCTAGGGAGGCGATTACGGCCGCGACTACCACGGGGGCGTCGGCAGCCGCTGCACTCAGGCGCCCCGCCCGCGGCAGTACGTAGCCCGCCATGCCGAGGTAGGTGCCGCCCATGATCGCCGCCGTCCACTCACTGGCTTTCGCGAACGCCAGGTAGCCGGCGGCGCGCAGGGGGTTGAGTTGGGTGCGGTCGAGGCCGACGCGGCGCTGCGCCACACTTCGGCGGATATGGAGGGCGAAGCCGACGCACAACGCCGCCATACCAAGCAGCGTCACCGGGACCGCCGCGGGCACCGGCACGAGGGCGCCGTAGAAGCGCAGCATCAGCATGTAGGTGCAGGCCGCGAAGAAGGCGGCCGCCGCGAGGAACCGGATCATAGGTCCCCCAGTGTAGTGAGTGGGGGGCCCGTGATCAGGCTGGTCACGGCCTTCCCACTCAGTGTGGCGTGGGGGTCGGCGTCGAGCCAGGGGACGAGCACAAAGTCACGCTCGTGGGCGTGGGGGTGCGGGAGGG
>NZ_JANIKJ010000010.1:0-77503 GCF_024580965.1 Corynebacterium kozikiae | reverse complement strand
GGGTGGGGTGGGCTGGTGAGAGGCTGCCACTCTTGTTGCTCCTTAAGGCGATAAGGATGCTGAAAGGAAGAACGAGCAGGCAAGCAGCGGCACTAGCGGCATGAGCTGTGCTAGCGGCACTCGAGGGAACTCCAGCTCATCCCAGCACGCTACTCCTGGTGATGAGGCTGCAGTTTCTTCCAGCAAATCCACTGCTCACTGCCTGGATTGCTCCAGGTTCTTTCTTTCTGCGGTTGTTGATCTTGGGTCTGCTATGGCCGCGATACAAGTTGTACTGTCCTTGACGGCCACAGCAACACGAACATGGTGATCCATGACGGCAAAAACCCTCGCTGGCACTTGTGGTGGCAACGAGGGCGCTTGACGTTTCGACTACTAGCGAGCCGACACGGCAGGCGCCGCACCGCGTACTAGTACGAGTCGAAGAATGTTCATGCCTGCATACTCTACACAACGCCCAGCTCAATTCCACATATTCGCTGAGATTTTGTGGCTTTCCCCGAGTTTCCCCCGAGTTTCCCCGCGTTTCCCCCACATTTTGCCGGCAATTTTGCCCCCGCTCGCTCCCCCGTCCCTTCCCCGTCACTTCCCGGCTCCACTTCCGTTTCGCCTCCGTTTCGCCTCGGTTTCGCCTCCGTGCCCGCAGAATTCCGCACATCTACCCCACCGCCCCCGTGTGCCCCGGCGCGCGTCGGTACACCCCAGTACGCGTCAGTGCGCCCCGGTGTGCCCCGGTGCGCGTCGGATCGACGGCTGATGGCCCCGCAACACTTTGGCGCTCAAGCCGTTACCATCGAACTCATGCCGTTTACCTACATTCTTTCGAGAACTTGGACATGGTTTCTAGAAACAGGCATCAACCTGGTGCTGCTCATTTTGCTGGCATTCCTGGTGCCGCGCGTCGGGCGGCTGGCAATGCGCTTGGTGGAACGCCAGGTAGCGGATGAAAATGAAGATGAGTCAAAGGCCCACCTTGCCTTTGCGGGCGTGGCTATCTACATCGCGCAGATGATTGCCTACTTCCTGGTGTTCGTGTTCATGCTCCAGCAGTTGGGCTTCTCCCTCGCTGGTGCCGCGATCCCCGCCACGGCGGCCTCCGCTGCAATTGGTTTGGGCGCACAGTCCATCATCGCCGACTTCCTGGCCGGTTTCTTCGTGCTTTCCGAAAAACAGTACGGTGTTGGCGACTGGGTTCGTTTTGAAGGCGGCGCCACCACGGTTGAGGGTACCGTCATCCAGATCACCATGCGTGCAACCCGCATCCGCACCTTGGCCGAGGAGACGGTGATCATCCCGAACTCCAAGGCCGGAGTTTCGATTAACAACTCGAACTACTGGTCCTCCGCGGTGATCAAGATGCCAATCCCGCTGCTCGGTTCCAGCTCCATCCACGAGGCAATCGACCGCGCCACCGCCGCCACCCGCCAAGCGCTGACAAGGGAAGACATCGCCCCGAACATCCTTGGCGAACTCAAAGTTCACGAATCCGTGGCCGTCAACCCGCCAACCACCGTTGGCATGCCCTGGACTGTTGACTTGCGCTTTGTGGTGCAAGTTCGCCCCGGCACGCAGTGGTCTGTAGAGCGCGCCGTGCGCACCAGCATCATCGAGGAATTCTGGCAAGAATACGGCTCCGCCCCAACACTCGACGGCACAGTCACGTCCACCCTGCATACCGCGGCAATTTCCGACGCCCCCGCCGTCGCACCTCACAGTGAATCAGGGGAAGGCAGCGCGGCAGGAGAAAGGGGCGCGGCAGGTACCCAAGGGATCCAAGGCAACGTTTCAACTCAGGCGCTGCCTGCGGCAACACTTTCCACCACGACTGCAACCGCAGGTACGAGCGCCGATGACGGTGCAGAGCGCTTCCGCAACACCCCGGATGCCCAGGACCCTAACCGCGGAGAGTTTGCAGAAAAGGACCCGGCAACCACCAACGAGCTGGACTTCCAGGACGATGATGCGCAGCCCGGCGGCCACAAGGAACGAGATGATGAGGTTCTCACCGGCTGGCGCTCCAAGATCACCCTCGGTGGGCGGATGCGCGTCTCCACCGCCTTCCTCCTGCTCGGCCTTTTTACCGTGGTGCTGCTGAAGGGCTTTTCTGTAGACACCGGCGACGAATGGGACGGCAACTCCGGCTGGCTCGCGCCGCAACGCACCCCCGCGGCGACGTCGGAACTGCCCACCACTACCCCCGAAGCCGTGGTTGAGGCACCGAGCAGCAGCCCCGCAACAGATCCACAAACCCCAACACCAACCCCAACGGCGGATACACCCCTGAATCAGAACTCGAGCGCGCCTGCCCAAACACCAGCGGATCAAGCCCCCACGGCAGAATCGGAGCCCACGCCAGACGTCAGCGGAGCGCCGGTGCCAACGGCGAATCCCGGTGCCGCTCCGAGTGCAGCCGTGGCGCCTTAGAAAATCCCCAACGCTGAACTAGGATGGTGCTTCATGAGCGAACAACCACAAGTTGTGATTTCCCCAGACCGCATGAACCTCTTTGTAGCCGTATTGCTATTTTTGATGATTTTGGTGTTGGGGAGCACCTTGCCGCTCCCGGTGTACCTGCTGCTCCTTGCGCTTCCCGTAGTGTTTTTCCTCTGGGTGCTGCGCACGAAAACCACAGTGGACGCTCGCGGCATCACCGCTTCCCCCGCGTTTCGGGCCCAGAGCACGGTGGCGTGGGAGGACCTCGCCGGTGTGGGGTTCCAAGGGACCAAGGCGTTTGCACAGCGTCACGACGGCACCAAGGTTGCGCTTCCTGCTGTTTCCTTCAATTCCCTGCCTTTGTTGGAGGAAGCCTCCGCGGGCAGGATTCCCGATGCACTCGGGCAAGGCCGGGCCGCCGTTGATGAAAAGGTTCGTGTGGTAAACCGCGACGGCGAGGAGGTGCTGATGACCGAATCCGAATATGAGGAGTACGCTCGTATGCGCGTAGCAGAACATGAGCGCCAGCAACAGGCCGCCACCCAAAAGGCCCAAAATACGCCTCAGGATTGAGGCTGAACAGGTTTCCGTCGGAAAATCTCCGCTTGAAGCCGCACGCTGTAATTTTACTTTCTTTTTCTCGTTTCATTTGGGAAGGCCAAGATGATCCCCCTTCGTTCACGCATCACCACCGTAGGCCGTAATGCCGCAGGTGCCCGCGCTTTATGGCGCGCCACCGGCACTAAGGAAAACGAGTTTGGCAAGCCAATCGTGGCCATTGTGAACTCCTACACCCAGTTTGTGCCAGGCCATGTTCACCTGAAGAACGTGGGAGACATCGTTGCTGAAGCCGTGCGCGCTGCGGGTGGCGTTCCCAAGGAGTTCAACACCATCGCTGTGGACGACGGCATTGCAATGGGCCACGGCGGCATGCTGTACTCGCTGCCTTCACGCGAGATCATCGCAGACTCCGTGGAGTACATGGTCAATGCCCACACCGCAGACGCCATGGTGTGCATCTCCAACTGTGACAAGATCACCCCAGGCATGCTCAACGCGGCTCTGCGTCTGAACATCCCAGCGATCTTTGTTTCCGGCGGTCCAATGGAGGCCGGCAAGGTGGTTGCCGTCAACGGTGTGGCGCACGCCCCCACTGACTTGATTACTGCCATGACGGCCTCGGCGAGCGATGAGGTGTCTGACGCAGACCTCCTCCAAGTTGAGCAGTCTGCCTGCCCCACCTGTGGTTCTTGTTCCGGCATGTTCACCGCAAACTCCATGAACTGTCTCACCGAAGCACTGGGGCTTTCCCTTCCCGGCAACGGCACCACCCTGGCAACCCACACCGCCCGCAAGGCGCTGTTTGAGCAGGCCGGCGAGATGATCGTGGACATGTGCCAGCGTTACTATGGCGAGGAAGACGAGTCCGTGTTGCCACGTAACATCGCCACCAAGGCTGCGTTCATGAACGCAATGGCACTGGACATGGCCATGGGCGGTTCCACCAACACCGTGTTGCACACCCTGGCTGCGGCCCAGGAGGGCGAGGTGGACTTCACCCTGCGTGACATCGACGAACTTTCCCACCGCATCCCGTGCATCTCCAAGGTGGCACCAAACGGTACCTACCACATTGAAGATGTGCACCGTGCGGGCGGCATCCCCGCGATCCTCGGCGAGCTGTACCGCGCTGGGCTGCTGGACGAATCCGTGCACACCGTTGCCTACGACACCGTAGACGGCTGGCTGGGTGACTGGGACATCCGCGGCGGAAAAGCCATCGACAAAGCCATTGAACTCTTCCACGCTGCCCCCGGCGGCATCCGCACCACGGAGGCCTTTAGCCAGTCCACTCGCTGGGACTCCCTGGACACGGATACCGAGAACGGCTGCATCCACGACATTGAGCATGCCTACTCCGCCGACGGTGGATTGGTCATCCTGCGCGGTAACCTCTCCCCCGACGGCTCCGTGCTGAAGACCGCTGGCGTGGACGAGGAACTCTGGGAGTTCACGGGCCCCGCCCGCGTGGTGGATTCCCAGGAGGCTGCGGTTTCCATGATCCTCAAGCGCGAAGTCCAGCCAGGCGAGGTTGTGGTGATTCGATACGAGGGCCCCGCCGGTGGCCCAGGCATGCAGGAAATGCTGCACCCAACGTCCTTCCTCAAGGGCGCTGGTTTGGGCAAGAAGTGCGCGCTGATCACCGACGGCCGCTTCTCCGGCGGAACCTCCGGTCTTTCCATCGGCCACATTTCTCCAGAAGCCGCCCACAAGGGCCTCATCGGCCTGGTACAAAATGGTGATTCCATCACCATCTCCGTGGCAAAGCGCGAGCTCACTCTGAACGTCTCTGATGAGGAAATCCAGGCGCGACGCGAAGCAATGGAGGCCAGCGAGAACCCTTGGACCCCCAACCGCGACCGTGTAGTGTCCAAGGCTCTGCGCGCCTACGCCAAGATGGCTACCTCCGCGGATAAGGGTGCTGTGCGTCAGGTTGACTAATGAATTGGTGATTCAGGCGCGGGAGTGCGGTCCTGCGCATGAGTGCCTGACTGCCGATTCGGAGCCTGCCCGTCGGAACCCAACGGCGCCCTAGGCCCCCTGCCCGGAACCCCCTGTCCGGAACCCTGTCCGGAACCCCAAGCCCTATTGTGTGCGGCTTGGGGTTTTTGTGCGTTGGTGCTTTGTGGCTGCGGTGAAGCCTCGCACACCGATGAGTGTGAGCACCAACAGCACGCCGCCGCAGACCATCGCCATGGTGGGCATGCCGTACACCGCCACGATTGGGCCTGCGATAAGCCCGCCAAATGCACCGGCGATGTTCATGAGCATGTCATTGCGCCCCTGGAAGCGTGGGCGTACATGTGGTGGCACTTTTTCCTGCAGCATCGCCGAGGTGCTCACAAGCGCAGCCGACCACCCCAACCCAAGCAGAATCAATGCCGCCACTACCCACTCGTGGCTTTGGCCCATAAAGATCAGCAATAGAATCGATGCAGCAAGCAGCACAAACCCGAGGGTCAAGGTGACCGTGTGGCCGAGCTTATCCACGCTCATACCAAACACCGGCGAAAACCCGAACATACCCAGGATGTGCAGGGAAATCGTGATACCGATCAAAGATATCGCCGCTCCGTGCGCCTGCATGTGGACGGGCGTCATGGACATCAGCGCGACCATAGTGAAATGGGCGCCCGCCATCATCGCGATCACCAGGTAGGCGCCCTTCGCCACAGCTTGCGGCCCTGCCGCCCCATGTTGTTTTTGCGTCATGACCTGGGACCTTGCCGCTGGCGTTCCAGCTAGCCCAAAATACACGAGCGGCAGCGCCGCAAGGAGCGCGAGTGCGCCGATCAGGAACACCGCTGCGTAAGGGTCAATGCCGAACGTTCCGCCTAACGACGCGCCCAGCGGCAGCAGGTTGGGGCCTGCCACGGCGCCGACGGTGGTACACCACACCACGAGCGAGATGTTGCGTCCGCGAGAGGATTCATCTGCGGTTTCGGCGGCGGCAAATCGGGATTGCAGGTTGATTGCGCCTGTAGTGCCCAGGAGGAAGAATGCAGCGATCACGAGGGCGAAGGATCCTGTATTTGCAGCGATTGCTGCGAGCAGCGCACCGAACATGCCGGTGACAATGCCCGTGGTCATAGCGACGCGGCGTCCCTTACTGGCTACGAGCCGAGCCAGGGGCACCGCGGTGAGTGCGGAGCCGAGCGTGATCATTGTGGATGCGAGCCCACCGGCTTGGGTGCCTCCCAATTTGGCGGCAACTAGGGCGCCTACGCCAAACGTTGCGCCGTTGGCGAGTCCGGTGCAGATTTGCACCACCATGAGGGTACGGAGGACTCTTGCGGAGTCCTGTGTTGTGTTCACTTTTCTCCTTAGAAAAGACGTGTGCTCAACGATGTTCGTTGTGAGCACACGCCTTGTTGCCGCGATGGTTTCAGTTGTGCATTACAGCGGGTTGACCTGAGCTAGGAACCACCACATTGCGACTGCACCTGCAATGCCAACGATCGCGAAGATCCAGGAGCTTGCGAGTGGGCGTTGCGCCCAGGTGCGGGAGTAGTCCAGGGAGAGCTTGCCTGGGCCGGTGAACTGGAGGCTGAGTGCGAGCAGAGCCAGAACGAAGGCGAACCAGATTGGGTTGCTGGTATCTCCGATGCTGCTCAGGCCTTGGGTGTTGAGGGCGTCGATTGCTCCGAATGCGGTTACTGCTGTGGCCACTGCTGCAGCGATTGGGTGGACCAGTCCGAGCAGGAGGAACAGGCCGGCGGCGAGCTTCATCGCCGGGATCAGCACTGCCAACAGGCCTGGGAGGCTGTAAGACTGCGCCGCGTACAAGTTTTCCAGGGTCTGGATGCCTTCGTACGGGCCGAAGCCGAAGAAGGTGGAGGCGGCGTCGAATACCAAGAACCCACCGGTGAACACGCGAAGCAGGAAAATGCCGAAGTCGATGGTGCCGCGCTTCGCGTGCTCAATCACCCCAACGGGCTCTTGCTGCTCGACCGGGGTTTCCCAGCCGCTGGTTGCCGGAGCTGCGGACGCGGGAGCTACCACAGGTGGCACTGCGGAAGCTGGAGCAGCTCCTGGAAGTGGCTCCTGAGGCTGTCCTAGCTGTACCGTTTGCGCAAAGTTCACTGGTGCAGCAGCGTCCGTGGTGTGTGCCGCAGCAGCGGGTGCTGAAGCGACAGGTGCAAAATCCGTGTCGCGGTATTCTTCGCGGTATTGATCCTGCGACTGCTGGGCGTACTGAGAGGTTGGCGCACCCTCAGAAACCACTTTGGTTTCGTAGTCCGCGGCCTGGTACCCAGTTTGAGGCTTTGCGTCGAAGATGCTGGTGGGCGCGTCGGAAGCGAGTGGCTTGCTGCGCTCGTCGTCCTGAGGCTTGTTCACTGCGTTCTCCTGTGGTTGTTGTGCTGGGGCCTCTTCGCCCTTGGTGCCCTCAGTACCTTCGGCACCTACCGTGCCCTTTGTGGCCTCTGCACTTTCAGTGCCTGCGTCGGCTCCGGAAGCAACGGGTGCTTCGGTGTGCGAGGCCGCCGGAGAGTTGGTTGCTGGAGTGTTGGTTGCTGGGATTGATTGTGGCGCAACACGGCCAGCGCGCTCGTACACGCTCTTTGGCGTGGAATCTGCGTTGGGCGTATTCGCCTGAGGCTCCCGGTAGGTTGGGATGTCGTCGTCGAAATCGCTTGCGCGGTCTGGTGTGTTGTCTTGACTCATGCTTTCCAGCGTAAATCAGGGATAAGGCAATGTGTGGAGGTGACGTCGGCGCGCCATGTCAAATTTGGGGCCATTCGTGAGGTGTGGATCTGAGCGAGGCTTGGTGAATGTGCTTGGTCGGGGCGGATCTCAGGTGCAGGTTTGCAGTGCCTGCACGAGGGCTTGGCGTTCGGCAGTGGTCACGCTCAAGGCGTATGCATGCTTCACCTCTATCTGCGCGGTGGCGTATCCACAGGCAAATGCGGGGTTGCTCGGCAGCCAACCGTCAGCTGCCTGCGCACCTTTGCGTTGATTTTCCTGCTTGAGGGTCGCTTGTAGGTTTTTGGGGTCGTTGGCAAACGCTTGGCGCGTTGCGGGATCCCAGGAGGCTGCACCTGATCGCCAGGCGTTTGCCAATGCCACCACATGGTCAATTTGCACGAGGTCACTGGTGCCCTTGCCGCGGAGGAACTCATGGGTTGTCCCACTGTAAGGGTCCTGCAACGTGCCGGAAACCACTACGCAGTCCCGGGTGCCTGGGCGAAACTTCGGGTTCAGGAGGTCGCGTTTGAGGATGTCATTGCGCGTGTCACACCCGTTATGGCCGAACTCCACCTCCACGTCATCACTCCACCGCTGCCCAAACGCAGAGCGCTGGTATTCAGCGAGGCCGAGAGGAAGCTCATCTTGCACGCTGAGCTCAGAAAGCAAAACAAAGGCATCCGCAGCAGCCCCAGTAGTAGATACTGGGACGTCTTGAGCCGGCAATAGGCCTCGATCCAATACACCACCTGAACCGATTTGAGGCTTTCCTGGCAGGTTGGCCACACCGGCGAAAATGGCAATCAGCACACCCAGGATGCCAACAACTGGCCACCGCATTGACCTCCTTGCGGCATGGCGTGTGCCTTTTCTCCCGCGGGAGGAAACTACCGCATTGCGCACCATCTGCACCCCACCTCCTTCCCGGGTTCGTCTGAGACTCGGCACCATGACCCGCCTGCCGAGCGGACGTCAGTTTCTGATTACACGTTTGGCGCAACCTCACAGGCTGAGGGGGAGGGACTACCTATGAGGTTGCGTACCGCACGTTACTAGGGAGGCAGGACACGTCCCCTCAAGACACCCGCCACCTTAGAACACATTTTCGAAATATGCCACTGCGCTCCCGCAAGCCTTGCTCAAGCAAGGCATTAGGGCTAAGATTGTTGACATGTCAAATAAAGCTTCGTACATTGCAACCGGCGGCGAATACGTCCGCGATACCCAATACATCACTGACCGCATTGTGAACTCTGTTAGCGAGCCAACCCCGCAGGAAGACGGAAGTTTCCTCTGGCCCGTCACCCCGGGGCGCTACCGCCTCATCGCTGCCCGCGCCTGCCCTTGGGCACACCGCACAGTCATCACCAGGCGCTTGAAGGGCCTGGAAGACGTTATTTCCCTCGGCCTAGTGGGCCCCACCCATGATGCCGACTCCTGGACCTTTGACCTTGACCCCGGCGAAGTAGACCCCGTACTCGGCATCCCCAAACTCAAGGATGCCTACCTCAAGCGCTTCCCCGATTACCCACGCGGCATCACCGTGCCTTCCATCGTGGACACCACTACCGGCGAGATTGTGAGCAACGACTTCCCATCCATCCCCAAGGACTTCAATGACCAGTGGGCAGCGTATGAGCGAGAAGGCGCCCCAGACTTGTACCCTGAGGCTCTCCGCGAGGAAATCGACCAAGTAACAAAGCAGGTATTCACTGAGGTCAACAACGGTGTATACCGCTGTGGCTTCGCGGGTACCCAGGAGGCCTACAACGATGCTTATCACCGTCTCTGGACCACCATGGACTGGCTGGAAGAGCGGCTGAGCAAACAGCGCTACTTGGTGGGCGAGCACATCACGTTGGCGGACATCTACCTCTACCCCACCCTCATTCGCTTTGATGCGGTGTACTACTCCCACTTCAAGGCAAGCCGCAATAAGATCACCGAAATGCCGGCGCTGTGGGGCTATTTGCGGGACCTGTTCCAAACCCCAGGGTTTGGTGATACCACGGACTTCACCGAGATCAAACAGCACTACTTCATCGTGCACGCTGACATTAATCCCACCCAAATCGTGCCCCAAGGCCCTGATCTCTCCGGGCTGTTTACCGAACATGGCCGCGAGGCCCTCGGAGGCACCCCGTTTGCCCAGGGTGTGACACTGCCCGGCCCGATCCCCGCAGGCGAGGAAGTGAAGAATCCAATCGCAGGCCAAGTGGAGTTTTTTAGCTAGAAGGCGGTGGCTGGTACAGGTGCTCAGCCGCGATGCTGTGCACCTGCTTGGTCAGCCACTCCAAAGATTCGGAGGCGAGGCGCCAGTGATGCCAGTACAAACTGACTTCATTGTGCGCGTCGTCAAGCCGCACCACCTGCCCACTTTCCAGCAGCGGCACCGCCTGAGTTTCTGGGAGCAGCGCCCATCCAAGTCCAACTCTGGCCGCCTCCATGAACCCCTCTGAGCTAGGCACTTGATGCACCGGAACCTGCCGTGAACTCGCACCCTTGAGCTTGCTTTGGAGACTTTTGTGTTGCAAGTGATCGCGCGGGCCGAATCGCAATACTGGCAGGCGCTGCCAATCCACTTCTCCGTTGGTGGTGTAGCGATCCAATAGCCGTGGGTTCGCAACGGCAACATAGCGCATGATGCCCAAAAACTCGGCATCACAGCCTGGCACGGTCTCTTTGGTGCTGGCGATTGCCCCGAGGACGTCACCGCGCTGCAGCAGTGCAAGGTTGTACGATTCATCCTCCACCGTCACGCTCAACGTGGTGCCTTCGCGCGCAGCCACTGCGGCATACATTGGCCGAAACCATGTGGAAAGCGAATCTGCGTTTACGGCAACTGCCAGCGGGATTGCGGCCAACTGCTCGCCAAGCAGCGCGCTCGTCTCCGCCTGAAGCAACTCCAAACGCCGCCCCGCTTGCACCAGCACCTCGCCGGCTTGGGTTGCCGTCACAGGAATGGTCCGACGCAGCACCACCCTGCCCGTTTCCTTCTCCAATGCTTTCACGCGTTGGCTCACCGCGGAGGGTGAAATCCCCAAGCGAAATGCAGCTCCCTCGAAGCTGCCCTCGTCCAGGATGGCGAGCAAAGTGCGCAGGTGAACCGGGTTCATGAAGCAATTCTACATCAAGTTTAATTTCTATCGTTTTACTTCATAGCCCAACGGGTCCAAAATGATGCCATGACCACTTTTGCTATCGCCATCTCGGGATTTCTCATCGGCCTCTCGTTGATCGTGGCTATCGGGCCGCAGAACGCGCTCATTATCCGCCAAGGCATCAAAGGCGTAGGTGTTATCCCAGTGATTGTGGTGTGCATGATCTCAGACGTTTTGCTCATTTTTGGTGGTACAGCCGGCGTGGGCGCCCTTGTGGACCGCGCACCGGCTATGCTCGAAGCACTGAAATGGATGGGTGCGGCCTACCTACTGTGGTTCGCCTACGTTTGCTTCCGCGATGGCCTGCGCCCCCAACGCGAATCCCTCAATTTCAGCGAATCCCCCTCGCCGGCTAAGAAAGATGGCTCTCCATCTTCCTCCCGCAAACCCCACGGCGGCAGCGCGGTGGCAACAAAGCAAGCTCCTGCGGTAGCGACGCAGCCAGCGCGACCTTGGGTCAAGCCGGTCCTCGCGGCGCTGGCGTTTACTTGGCTGAATCCAGCTGCGTACATCGACGTACTCGTGATGCTCGGCGGCATGGCAAACCAACACGGACCCGATGGTCGATGGGTGTTCGCCTTCGGAGCACTTGGCGCTAGCTTCTTGTGGTTCCCCTTTATTGCATACGCCTCCACCCAATTTGCCCATGTGCTGAGCAAACCAAAGGTGTGGGCTTGGGTGAACCTTGCCATCGGAGTGCTGATGCTAGTGCTGTGCGCACGGCTGATTATGCACTAGCACCAGTTGGGCACGGGTTTCTAGGAATCTCCGTGAATCTTGGAGCGGGTAGCCCCAGCCCAGATGTTAATGCCGGCGTCAGTCGCAGCGGCATCGATCGCATTGAGCTCCTTCACGCTGAACTCCGTGTTCTCAAGGGCTTTGAGGTTGTGCTCGAGTTGTTCCACGCTGGATGCTCCGATCAGGGCACTTGCCACCGTCTGTGAGCCGTAATCACCCTGTTCACGCAGTACCCAAGCAATAGCCATTTGCGCGAGCGATTGGCCACGGGACTCTGCAATGCTATTGAGAGTCCGTATCATCGTGAGGTTTTCTTCCCGCAGCATGTCCATGCCAAGTGACTTACCAGCCGCAGCACGTGAATCCGCTGGAACGCCGTCAAGGTAGCGGTTCGTGAGCAGGCCTTGCGCAAGTGGAGAGAACGCAATCACGCCGAGGCCATTGGCTGCCGCCGAGGCAAGCAGCGATTCCCCATCTTCCCCGGGCTCCTCCACCCAGCGGTTCAAAATGGAGTAGCTCGGCTGGTGGATGAGCAGTGGGCAACCTTCCTCCGCAGCCATTTGCGCAGCCTCCGCGGTGAGCTCTGGCCCATATGAGGAAATACCCACATACAGGGCTTTTCCGGAAGCTACGATGTCACGCAGCGCGTAGATAGTCTCTTCCAGCGGGGTATCTGGGTCCGGACGGTGATGATAGAAAATATCCACATAGTCCAAGCCCATCCGCTCCAAAGAAGCATCCAATGAACTCATCAGGTACTTCCTGGACCCGCCAAAGCTATATGGCCCCGCATCCATGTTCCAACCCGCCTTCGAAGAAATGATCATCTCATGGCGATGGTTGGCAAAGTCCTTGCGCAGGATTCGGCCGAAGTTCTCCTCCGCCGATCCTGGAGGTGGGCCGTAGTTATTGGCCAGGTCAAAGTGTGTGATGCCATGATCGAAGGCACTGCGTACGATGTCACGCTGGTTTGCAAATGGGCGGTCATCACCAAAGTTGTGCCACAAGCCCAAGCTGAGTGCAGGCAGCCGCAACCCTGAATGCCCCACGAGGCGATACTGCATCTCGTGGTAGCGGGTGGACGAAGGTGTATATACCGGAACGGGATCAAGACGGTAACTCATGCGCTCCAGTTTGCCAACCTGTGAGCGGCGTGTCCACGAAAACAACAAACAACCCCTAGGGTTCCGCGTAACGGAATGCTCCTAGGGGTAGGTGTTGTTTATGGGTGAGCTCAGCTCAACTTCTTGGCAATGAGCTGGTTCACCAGTGCAGGGTCGGCCTTACCGCGGGTTGCCTTCATCACTGAACCCACAATTGCGCCCACAACCTTGGTGTTGCCGGCCTTGTACTTTTCCACGATATCTGGGTTTGCTGCAAGCGCCTCATCAACAGCGGCTTCGATGGCGCCGTCGTCCCGCACCACCTCTAGGCCGCGGGCAGCGATCACCTCAGCCACGGTGCCCTCCCCAGCCAGCACGCCGTCCACAGCCTGGCGGGCGAGCTTGTTGGTGAGCTTGCCGTCCTTGATCAGGGCAATAACCTCTGCAACCTGGGCAGGCTCAATTGACAAGGCATCGAGTTCCACACCCTGCTCATTGGCCTTTTGCGCCAAGTAGGCGACCCACCAAGAACGTGCTTCATCGGAAGGCGCCCCTGCGTCCACGGTGGCCACGATGAGATCGAGGGCACCAAGGCGCACGAGGTCACGCATCTCCTCATCTTTGAGGCCCCACTCCTCCTGGATGCGGGCGCGGCGAACCCATGGCAGCTCCGGCAGGGTTGCCCGGATTTCCTCAACCCACTCTCGTGGAGCAATCACTGGTGGCAGGTCAGGGTCGTTGAAGTAGCGGTAATCCTCAGCGGTCTCCTTAGGGCGGCCCTTTGAGGTGGTGCCGTCGGCTTCCTGATAGTGGCGCGTCTCTTGGACGATCTCACCACCGTCCTCAATGACCTGGGCTTGGCGCTGCATCTCGTAGCGGACCGCCTGCTCCACAGACTTGAGCGAGTTGATGTTTTTGGTTTCGGTGCGGGTGCCAAATTCTGTTGCGCCCTTGCGCATGAGGGACAAGTTGGAATCCACGCGCATCGATCCCTGGTCCATACGCGCGTCAGACACGCCGAGGGCTTTCACGAGGTCGCGCAGTGCGGAAACGTATGCGCGGGCAACCTCTGGGGCGCGTTCACCAGCACCAATGATTGGCTTGGTCACGATCTCGATGAGTGGTACGCCGGCACGGTTGCAGTCCACCAAAGAAGCGGTGGCACCGTGGATGCGGCCGTCGGCACCACCGAGGTGGGTGAGCTTACCGGTGTCCTCTTCCATGTGGGCGCGCTCAATCTCAACGCGCCAAGTGGTGCCGTCGTCAAGCACAACGTCGAGGTAGCCGTTGTAGGCAATTGGCTCGTCATACTGCGAGATCTGGTAGTTCTTTGGCTGATCCGGATAGAAATAGTTTTTTCGCGCGAAGTGGGAAGATTCTGCGATCTCACAGTTCAGCGCAAGACCAATCTTGATTGCCCATTCCACACCCTTCGCGTTGACCACCGGCAGCGCACCTGGCAAGCCAAGGGAGGTTGGGTCAACGTTGGAGTTTGGCTCTGCACCAAAGTGCGCGGAGGGGGCTGAGAACATTTTGGTTTCCGTGGCGAGCTCCACGTGCACCTCAAGGCCCATTACAGGGTCAAACTTTTCTAGAACGTCCTCGTAATCCATCAGGTCAGTCATAGCCTACGAGTTTACAACAATGCGGATGAGGAACGTACGCCGACGACAACGATGGAGAACCCTGCCGCCGTGAGGAGTCCACAAAAAAGTCAGCCGCCCCATAAGAGACGGCCGATGTTAGCGAGGTTGCTCTACAACCTTGAGCCTCACTGTTTGCCAAACATTTAGCCAAACAGAGCCTGCGCGGTGCGGTAGCGCCCTTGAGGCACCACCTTGAGCTGGCCCACTGCATCTTCGAGTGGGATGAGCTCAATGTGCTCACCGTGGAGTGCAACAACCTTGCCGAAGTCGCCGGTGTGGCAAGCGCGTGCCGCGTGGACGCCGTAGCGAGTTGCCAGGACGCGGTCGAAGGAGGTTGGGGTACCGCCGCGCTGAATGTGGCCGAGTACGGTGGTGCGGACGTCATGGCCCAAGCGGCGCTTGATCTCATCGCCGATGACCTGGCCGATGCCGTTAAAGGTCTGGTGTCCGAATTGGTCCACGCCGCCCTCGTTGAACTCCATGGTGCCTTCCTTGGGCAGTGCGCCCTCAGCCACCACGATGATTCCGTACTTCTCACCCATCTGGAACCGGCGTTCCATCTTCTTGCAGATCTCTGCGATATCGAATGGCACCTCGGGGATCACGATGTAGTGCGCGCCACCGGCCATGCCAGCGTGTAGGGCGATCCAACCAACGTGTCGGCCCATGACCTCCACGATCATCACGCGGTTATGCGACTCAGCGGTGGTGTGCAGGCGATCAATTGCGTCGGTTGCAACGGATACGGCCGTATCAAAGCCGAAAGTGTAATCCGTGCCATTGACGTCATTGTCAATGGTCTTTGGCACGCCAACTACGGGAATGCCGTTGTCGGAGAGCCACTTTGCACCTTTGAGGGTGCCTTCGCCGCCGATGGGGATGAGGGCGTCGATCCCTGCGTCTGCCAGGTTTTCCTTGATCTGCTCAATGCCGTTCTTGAAGCGATCAGGGTGCAGGCGACCGGTGCCCAGGATGGTGCCACCGCGCAGCAGGATGCGGTCAATGTTTTCATCGTCGTAGAGTTGAACCCGCTTGTCTTCCATTAGGCCCACCCAGCCGTCCTGGTAGCCCACCACCGTGGAGCCGTACTCGGAGGCGGTGCGGACGATGCCGCGGATCACTGCATTCAGGCCGGGGCAATCGCCGCCTGAGGTCAAAGTTGCAATACGCATGTGCCCAATAATAGCCGAACGTGCCCGCTTACGCCCGAGCAAAAACCAATGCCTTGCTGCGGAAAGACCTTCGCATGCCTGTGAGATTACTCGCATCGGCCACCACTCGCATCAGGTATCCTCGGTGAACATGAGCGCAATTGACATCAAAAAAGCCAAAGACGTCCAGACCGCACCGCTAATCGCCACTGGCCTCATCGGCGGCTGGCTCACCGCCCGCGAAACCGGGATCCGCCCACTCGGTGGGGTTCTCCTCGCTGCGGCAGGAATTTGGGCAGGGCGCACTTGGTACGCAAAAGGCGGCGTTCCACTCACCGCTGGCCTGAGCGCAGCCTACATCGCAGCGTTCGGCCTCTCTCACCCACTCGCCAAAAAGATTGGCGCCTGGCCGAGCGTACTCGCCGTCACCGCGGCTTCTGCCGGAGCGGCGTACGCGCTTTCCGACGCCCGCTAGGCCCCAGCCCCGCAAGGCAGGAGCCGCGCAAGTCAACGCAAGACAACGCGAGACAACAGAGCCCCGCTGCCCCACCGTGCGTCCCCCAAGGGAAGGGGAAAGGCACAACTTGAGGGTTTTCGCAGCAGTATTGATATTTACCGGCAACGGAAAATAGCAAAGCCTACCCTAAGCAAAAATGTTGGGTAGGCTTTGCTGCTATGGAACCCACACCTCCCGCATCAGCAGCACCACAAGCATCTTCTTCCCCTCGCCCACGGCGCAAGATGATTCCTCGGACTGCCACCGTCACCGGAAAGCAGCGCAGAAGCTCCAACCTGATCCGGGTGCATTTTGATAGCCCAGACTTGGTTGGCGCAGAATTTGCCCATACGGATCACTACGTGAAGCTGTTGTTCCAGGAAAACGGTGAGCCTTTGGTGGTCAACAGCGCTGAAGAGATTGGCGTTCAGCAAGTGGTGCGCCGCACCTACACTCTTTGTGCAATCGACCCAGAGCACGGCAAGTTTTCCATCGACTTTGTGGAGCACAACCATTCAGGTGCACCGCAGGGGGTCGCTGGTCCGTGGGCTTCCCGGGTGGAACCCGGCGCGCAGATTAGCTTCCTCGGCCCCGGTGGCGCGTGGCACCCCGAGGAGCGCTACCAGCATTTTGTGCTCGCTGGTGATGAAGCTGCCGCCCCGGCCGTGCTCGAGGGCCTTGCGGCGCTGCCCGCGCTGGCAACGTCGTTCACGCTCATTGAAGTGGCAGACGCTGCAGCAGAGATGCCTCTGCCCGAAAAGCTTGCGCCAGGGCAAGAGGTGCTTTTTGTGCACCGCAACGGTGCGACCCACGGCACCGCGCTAGTACACGCGCTGCGCGAACACTTCTTGACCACCACACCTAATGGCGCTCCCACCTCGGCCCCAACTGGAACCGCTTGGTTTGTGCACGGTGTGGCGGAAATGGTGAAGGAGGTTCGTAGCCTGCTATTTGTGGAACTTGGCGTGCCTAAGGATGACGCTTCCATTTCTGGATATTGGCGCCTTGGGATGACGGAGGACCAATGGCAGGCGAGCAAGATGGAGTTCGTGGCGCAGGCTGAGGCCGAGGAAGCCCAAAAGCTCGCTCGCTAATACCGCATTGCAACGAGGGGATTACCTTCTTATTGCTCCGCCTTATTGCTGATCGTTGAGGGCGCTCCTTCAACCCCACGGGATAGGGTGTTCGCTCGCAGCGCTGCAACCGCGCCAAAGCTGATCACGATGGCCGCGAGCAAAATTGAGCGTCCGTAGGCGGTGCCGGCGGAGTCGATGATGATGCGCCACTGCAGCACCGCGCCTACCGCAGCCGAGCCAAGGACGGACCCCAATTGTCGGATGGTGTTGTAGGTGCCAGATGCAACGCCCATTTGCTGGGGTTGGAGGTCACGCATGGCACTCGTGGAGTTGGGTGCCCAAATGAAGCTGTTGGCCAGGCCAAACACTGCAAGTATGCCCACTATTGTCCAAATTGGCCAGGCTGCACTCATGGATACCCACAGCCCAGCAAGGCACAGGGCGCTCGCGCCAAAACCTCCGGCTGCTAGGAGGTTTGGTGAGATCCGATCCGCGAGCCTTCCCACATACGGGGAAAGCACGAGTGCGGCAATGGATTGCGGGACTGTCACCAGCCCTGCCTGTAGTGGTGTGAGCCCGTGGACTTCCTGGAGGTAGAGCATCACCGGCAATGGTGTTCCCGCGATCACGAACCCTTGGGCAAAAATGCCCACTAGGCCTAAGGAAAAATTGTGCACCCGGAATAGCCCAAGTGGCATTAAGGCATCATTTCCACGGGCTTCTGCCCTACCCTGCTGGCGCACAAACAACGCCGCCACTGCAATGCCAAACGCCATGCAAACCCAAATCCTTGGGGCCCATCCTTGCTGCTGGCCTTCTTGCAGCGCGAAGACCACCGCGAACACGGCGACGATGCTCAGCAGCACTGACAATGCATCGATTGGCCGTTGGGATCGCGGGAAACTTGGCAGATAACGCATCACCGCGGCAATCGAAATCACGCCGATTGGCACGTTGATGATGAAGATCCATTGCCAGCCCACGCTACCGCTGATCACCCCGCCTGCAAGAGGCCCCGTCAGGCCGGCGAGTCCCGCGACCATCCCCCACACACCGAGAGCTGCGCCCCTGCGTTCCTTGGCAAAAATCCTGTTGATCACGCTCATTGTCTGCGGTGTCAGCAGCGCCGCACCCAATCCTTGGGCTGCGCGCCACCAGATGAGCGCGCCGATGTTCGGCGCCAAACCACACATGAGTGAACTCACGGTAAAGATGACCATACCCAGCACATATACGTTGCGAGGATCATAACGATCCCCCAAGCGTCCTGTTACTAGCAGCGGCACGGCGAAGGTCAGCAGGTACGCCGAATTCACCCAGATGATCTGGTTGTAGCTTGCGCCCAGCTCTTCCTGGAGCACCGGCGTGGCCACGGCGACAATAGTTTGGTCGAGCAGGATCATGAAAAACCCAATGCACAGCGCAAACAGCGCGGGCCATGCCTGCTTCTCCGGTAGCGGCAACGCGGTGGCCTTCTGCGCCTGAGATGCCATGCTCCTCCACCTTCCCAAGGTTATGTACGCCCGGTTTCATACGTCGATCTAGTTATACACCCCATCTAGGACACGCCCCGCGTCCTGTGTCCTGTCTCCTGCGGCCCAAAGGCAACGTCTCGAGGCGGAGCATTGCCGACGCCCAAGGCTTCCAGGCACCAAGGCGGCGTAGTCCAAACGGCAGCACGTCGGCACCGCTGCTGCCCTGCCGAAGGACAGCGCGGCTGGCACAATTGGTGTCATGCCAGACAAGAATTTTCTGTTCACACCAACCACAGAATCCGACCGGACGTACATCGCGCGGCTGAATTTCCTGACTGATGTACACGGTGATGAAGGCCGTGCAGTCACCGTTGCTTTCGCAGAGGACTACCACACCTATGTGGAACGTTGGACGCCGGAACGCGGCGGTGTTATTGCCTGGAGCAACCACATCCCCGCTGGTGGTGCATGGTTGATTTGGGGCACCGAAGACCACCATGGCTACGGGCATGTGGAATCGGGTGTGCCGGAGGTGGCTGTTGCGGTAGAAACCGCTTTCCGTGGCCATGGGCTTGGCAGGCTATTGCTCAACGAAGCTGCAAAAATCGCGCGGGCCGCGGGCGCCCCAGGTATCTCGCTTTCCGTTGATGCAGACAACCGCCACGCACACGAGGTCTACCTCAAACTGGGATACAAACCTGTTCCTCCCAGCGCTCAAGCACCTGGAGCAAGCGATTCCGAATACCACCGCCTGATCCTGCGGTTCACCGAGTGACACCTTGCGAGCGGCATCTCCACCCAATCGGTTCTCCACATGTCCTCCGTGCGAAGCTAATCCACGCCCATCTTCGTGGAGAAAGGTTGGCAAAGAGATCGAAACCGTCGTCAGGCAGTTGCGCTTCGACGGGTGTCCACGAACGAGCTTTGGAGATCGAAGGTTCACCTCGAACTGGGGCTGACATTCGCCGTCAAAGTCAAGGTCACCGACATTTTCGATAAGTTTCACGAGCACATTCGCGAGTACTACTAATCAACTAAACAACGAAGGTGAACCTTCTGACGCCCGCTTGATCTTTCCCACCCCAAGCCCCATAACTTTTCACGCAGCGCCATACCAATTGACGGTTCCTACCTCAGCTGGCCAGGCCACCCCCTAGAGGACGCTCTGGAAGCCTGATCAGCTACCGTCCGACGGGGTCCTCCTCAGTCCCGCACGCACGGGCCGAACATGTTGAAAATGGCGCCACAACTGGAGAAGACACAACCCCGAACACTTCCCGGATTAACGGGAAGACTTTATTTCCAGAATCACGCTACAGCAAACCCGCTACTCACAAAGACCAAAATAGTTTCCATCGAATGGAGCACGAGTGCTTACCGGCGTTCCCTATGCATCTTTTTGTCAAATTCGGCCAGAGCCTCTGTTGCATCTAGGGTTTGAGTAGAACTAGGCCACTGCACAACAATCTCTTCGGCATGCCCAACTAGGGGTGAAAATGCCTGGCCATCCTCTACCTTAAGCCCGATACCCACACGCTCTGAATAGATACCATCCTCAATTGGCCCTGCTGACCATTGAGCTCCACTCGAGGCAATACACCAGGATCCGATGGCAACAAGAACTGCGACAACCCTGTCTTCGTAGCTGCGCTCGCTCTCCAGAATCTCCTCAACCAATTGGCGCGGAAACGGCCGATCCCCATCCAAAACAACCGAGGGATCATCAAAACTCGCAAGCACAGCCGAGACCGCTTCATCCTGAAACTTCGACAGCCTCCGGGCAAGGAACTGTTCGTACTGCTCAAGCATAAGGTCACCTTACCGAGGAGTTGTCATCGGCATCAACTAATAAATCCACCAGTAACCATTGAGCCCAAGTTCTGGATGCCAATGACACGACTTACTCCGCGCCCAGTCAATCAGGATAATGCTCTTAAACACCTCGGCCTCGGTTTTTGCCTCATCTGTAAACCGCGAGGTCAAAATGAATACTCCCCGATCCGCACCGCACGCAGAGAGCGATCCGAAGAACTGTTAAATGGCGGGGCGGCGCACCGGATTACCGGCAAATGCCAAGGAACAAAACCCGGGGCGCTTCACCCTTCGAATAAAGTGCAGTTGCAAAGTTGGGCGGAGAGCAGCGAAGACTATGTTTCTCATTCCCTGATGGCCGCTGCGTGTGGGCGTTGTTAGGCCGTCTCCAATGCCCGGTTGACGATCACCGCGACCGGGTTCGGTTGCCCGTAGGGAAACAGGCTCCTTAACTCTCCAGTTTGAAAACGAGAGGCTGCCGACTAAAAGAAATTTTCTATATGCGAAAAGCTATCTGCATCAATCGCAAATGTGTCAAGCTGATTTAACGTCTACTTGAAGTGAACTTCTGTTCGAGAAAGGTCGCCATCAAAAATAGGGCCAGAACTATGACTAAAAATATTGAGCCGATTTCTTGATTTCCGAACAATGCAAAGTAGTTAGCTGCTCCGGCTGTGGAGACGCAAACTACAAGCAACAAAGATGAAGCAACCTTCAATTTCCTGTTGCGGAAAACTACAATTAGAGCTTCCACAGATCTAACTGCGAGAAACAACGACACTATCGAAATAGCGAACGCAGCAGATGTCCAATCATCAGGATCCTGAAGAAAGAAAGCTATCGCTATTGATAGTCCTATAACTACTAGAAAGACCAAGCGGATCCTCGAGTACGACTTCTTCTTTTTTCGTTTTCTGAAGCGATCGACTTTCTGGGAATCCTTCCATCTGAGACATCGCACTTTTAATTTGAATAGTAAGGCAGTCATGTCAGGTACCGCACCCCAATAACTGGGAATCGTAGCCTTACTGAAGAAACTTTCCGAAAGTTATTTACTGCTGCCTCGCTCTGAATGCACCAGCAAACCCTTTCCTCGCGATTGTTGTGTGATGGCATCACGCAAAGACTGCGACATAAACGCTGTATTCGGTGAGGTAGACACGCTATACGACACGATCACCCGATCGTATAGGTCCATGATCGGCGACAGATGGTCCTTGATACCGGCAACCCGAAATTCTGATACCTACGGTTGAGGACAAAAGGGCCGTAGACGAACTTTGCTGGCTCTATGAGAAGCCGGACCGGATTGAACTGTGGGAAGTTACTTAAACAACCTCACCACTAGTGAAGGTGATGTTGTTTACGCCGTCGGGGCGGACAGTAACGTAGTCGAGCAGCGTCCTCCGGGCGTCAGATTTGTTGCTAACCTCGGGTTGTTCAGTGCGGCAAAAGTGGAATGCGGTTCTGGCTGCACGATGATCTCAATTCGCCCAATAGGCGGATCTGCCGAGGTGCCTCAGAACGAAAAATCCCGCCCGCGGCGAGACAACACGATGGTACGTACTGCCTCACCGCTGGCGGGGAGTGAACTGCGCATCGCTTTTGGTGCCTGACATTCACCGCAGCAAAAGGCGTTCTTGCACCGAGCGCACACCATAACGGTGTGTGACCTTCACTGATGCAGGAACGTTGCCTTCAGCCTGCCCGTGGTTGGTGAGGCCGCGGTCCGTATCAGGCAGCCGCGTGTACGCGGACGGCTGCGCGATGGTCACTTTCTGGCAGGTCTTCGGACTTGTGGATCACCCCTCACCATCCGCCTTCCCAGGTGCCCTTGGGCGCCCAGTGACGTTGTGGACGGCTAGTCCCCACTTACCGCTGCGCGTCAGCCCCGGATTTGCACCGGGTTCCCTCAAGGAGTGGCAACATCGAAGACATAAGCTCCGAGCATTCAGCACCTTGGCGAATCGCGCCAGAAAGCTGTTCGTAGTGCGCTAGTGATTGTAGCGCGAAACGCACAATCCCGCTGCCACCTATACAGGCAAGTGCAGCGGGATCTTAGGATCTCAAGAGCAAAGCGTTGCTGGCAGCTTACTTCTGCCCAGCTTCGAAGGCTGCGCCTACCTTGTAGAGGCGGTCATCCTTGAACGCTGGTGCCATGATCTGCAAGCCGGTTGGCAGGTTGGTGTCACTTGCCAAACCGGAAGGCAGGGACATGCCGCAGAGGCCGGCGAGGTTGAGTGGCAGGGTGCAGAGGTCGAAGTTGTACATCGCCATTGGATCTTCAAGCTTTTCCCCAAGCTTGAAGGCGGTGGTTGGGGTGGTTGGGGAAATCAGCACGTCTGCCTGGGCGTATGCCTGGGCGAAGTCTTGGGCAATGAGGCTGCGCACTCGCTGTGCTTGGCGGTAATAGGCGTCGTAGTAGCCCACGGACAGCGCGTAGGTGCCCAGGATGATGCGGCGTTTTACCTCTGGGCCGAAGCCCGCTGCTCGGGTGAGTGCCATCACTTCGTCGGCGGAGCGGGTGCCGTCATCGCCCACGCGCAGGCCGTAGCGCATGCCATCAAAGCGGGCGAGGTTGGAGGAAACCTCACAAGGCAGGATCAGGTAGTAGGCGGCGAGCGCGTCATCGAAGTGCGGGCAGTCCACCTCCACGATCTCTGCACCCTGGTCCACGAGCTGGTCCACGGCCTTACGGAACTGCTCAATTACACCCGGCTGGTAGCCTTCGCGGTTGAACTGCTTCACCACGCCAACCTTCATGCCTTTGAGGTCACCCCGTGCACCTTCGCGTGCTGCTTCCACAACGGGCGCTACTGGGCGATTGACGCTGGTGGCGTCGTACTTATCGTGGCCCGCGATGACCTCATGCAACAATGCCGTATCCAGGACCGTGCGTGCAGTAGGGCCGCCCTGGTCCAGGGAGGATGCGCATGCCACCAGGCCGTATCGAGACACGGTGCCGTAGGTGGGCTTCACGCCAACGGTGTTGGTCAGTGCCGCCGGCTGGCGGATGGAGCCGCCGGTGTCCGTACCAATTGCCAATGGGGCCTCGCCTGATGCCAATGCTGCGGAGGATCCGCCACCGGAGCCGCCCGGCGTGCGTTCCACGTCCCAAGGGTTCTTGGTGGGGCCGTACGCGGAATTTTCCGTGGAGGAACCCATGGCGAACTCGTCCATGTTGGTCTTACCCAAAATCGGAATCCCGGCCTCGCGGATTTTGCGGGTCACGGTGGCGTCGTAAGGCGCAACGTACCCCTCGAGGATCTTGGATGCGCAGGTGGTTGGTGCGTCCGTGGTCACAAACACATCCTTGAGTGCCAGTGGAACACCTGCCAGCGGTGAGGCCGGGGCCTCCCCTGCATCCAGGGAGCGGTCTACGGCGTCGGCAGCCGCGAGAGCCTCTTCGGCGCCCACGTGCAGGAATGCGTGCAGCTCCCCGTCTACCTCAGCGATACGGTCCAGGTGTGCCTGGGTGACTTCGCGAGAGGATACTTCGCGGGAGTGAATCTTCTCGGCGAGCTCGGCAGCACTCAGGGAGGTGAGGCCAGTTTCAGGAACAATGTAGTTGGTCATGGTTTACTCCCCCAGGATCTGCGGAACGACGAAACGCTGTTCTTCCACTGCCGGTGCCTGATCCAGCGCCTGTTCAGGGGTAAGAATTTGCTCTACAACATCTTCACGCATGGTGGTGGTGATGTCATGCGGGTGGCACATGGGTTCCACGCCTTCCGCGGCCACCTGCTGCACCTTGCTCACTGCACCCACAATCGCTTCGATTTGGGTGGCAAATTGGTCCAGCTCCTCATCACTGAGGGCCAACCGTGACAATGTAGCCAAGTGGGCGACTTCATCGCGTGAAATCTCAGGCACTTCGCGCATCCTTACTCTCGTAGGTCTTCTTGTTTCCGCCTGCCTGGGCAACACGCGGGCAACGGGCCCCGCAGGCAGCACTGAGTACACAATACTACCGCACGGATTCTCAGCTTTCCGACGCCCCCAAGGTCCCCTTCTCCCCCACCCCGGCACGGGACCCACCGTGGGTTCGGATATTGGGGGTTCCCCGCTTCGCAAAATTTGCACGTAGTATTAGGAGCGATTGCGCTTGTGTCACCTACATACAAGTGCTGTGTTGATTCTGCTCTTTAGCTCTGCGTGTGCTGTGCATGCGCAACCAACCCTAGGCCGCACGCAGCTTTCCGATGCAGTGGGCAAGGCATCCGCCACCACCACAGGCAACGGTGCCCTCGCTTGGAGTTTCAGCAGGTTGCGCCCCTAGAAAGGCTTGTTATGTCCTATTTGATCCGTGTGCTCATGCCAGACCGGCCGGGTAGCCTTGGTCGGATTGCCAATGCAATTGGTGAGGCCGGCGCGAACATCCATTCCGTGGATGTGGTGCAGGTGTTTCCGAATGGCACCGTGATGGATGACATGGTGGTTTCCCTGCCTCCAGACGTGATGGCAGATGCGATTATCACCGCCGCACAGGCTTTGGATGGTGTGGAGGTGGATTCTATTCGCCCATTTTCCGGCACCGTTGATCGGCGTGGCCAGATCCAATTGTTGGCAACGGTTGCCGGCGCCTCCACCCATTCTGAGGCACTTGTAGATTTGGTGAATCGCATGCCCCAGGCGCTCACCTCCAACTGGGCAGTTTTGCTTGATGTGCGCGATGGGGTCAGCCGCGTGACCGCTTCTCCTGCCGCGCCGGAGGAAGATGGTTCCACCCCGACCCACATTGAAGTCACTACGGCGCGCACCCTCAACCCTGAGCGTGAGCAGTGGATTCCGGAGTCCTGGTCTTTGTTGGACTCTTCCCTCGCGGCAGCCCCACTTGGTGACACCGGCCTAGTACTGGTGATAGGCCGTGTTGGTGGCCCAGATTTCCTGGCATCAGAGGTCCAGCACATTGGGAATCTGGCAGTGATCCTGGGAAGGCTGTTGCGCCACTAGAGCACCCTGCCACCACTGCAACCCCTGCCATAGAGCCCCTGCTGCGCTTCTGCGGCAGGGGCTTTGTGCTGCGTTGGGAAAGCACCCCCTCCGGCTACAGGGCGTCGGGACCCGCTTCCAGCAGAGTGACGAATTCCTGTTCGTTCAAGATCCTTAAGCCGAGTTCGCGGGCCTTGGTTTCTTTGGATCCAGCGTTTTCACCCACCACCACGAAATCGGTTTTCTTGGACACGGAACCTGCAGCTTTACCGCCGCGGCTCAAAATCGCCTCCTTTGCGCTGTCCCTACTGAATCCCTCAAGGCTGCCAGTGACCACCACGGTAAGTCCTGCGAGTACTTGTTCGGGAAGATCGGACGCATCCTCTTGCATGGTCACCCCAGATTGCGCCCAACTCTCCACAATGTTTTGGTGCCAGTCCACGGTGAACCAATCTTTGAGGCTCTGCGCGATCACCATGCCAACGCCATCGGTCTTGGCGATTTCTTCTACCTCGGCCTCCATAAGGGCGGGGATGGAGCGGTACCTGGTAGCAAGGCTTCGCGCTGCGGTTGGGCCCACGTGACGGATGGAAAGGCCCACGAGGACTCGCCATAGGTCGGCTCGTTTCGCCTGTTCCAAGTTGGCCAGGAGCTTCTTTCCGGTGGCGTTGAGTGTGCCAGCTTTGGTGGTGTAGACACTGGTCTTGAGCAAGTCTTCTTCAGTGAGGTCAAAGAGCGTGGACTCGTCTTTGAGCACACCGGAGGTGATGAGGTCCTCCGCGGCGCGCTCGCCAAGGGCCTCGATGTCAAAGGAACCTCGTCCGGCCAAATATGTGAGCCTTGCGCTGAGCTGCGCAGGGCAAGATTGGGAGTTCGGGCAGCGCCAGTCTGCATCATCTTCTTTTTGCGGCGCCAAAGTGGTGCCACACGATGGACACTGCGCTGGGAAGACAAACTCCCGTTCCTCCCCGGTACGCAGGTCCACCACCGGCCCCAAGACTTCTGGGATTACTTCTCCAGCCTTGCGCAGCACCACGGTGTCACCAATCAGCACGCCCTTGCGCTTGACTTCCGTTTGGTTATGCAGCGTTGCCATAGACACAGTGGAGCCAGACACGAAGACGGGCTCCATCACTGCAAAGGGCGTAACCCTTCCAGTGCGCCCCACGCCAACCTGAATATCCAAGAGTTTGGTGGTCACTTCTTCCGGCGGGTATTTGTACGCAATCGCCCACCGCGGAGCCCTTGCGGTGGAACCAAGGCGACGCTGCTCAGCGATGTCATCCACCTTGATCACCAGGCCATCCATTTCATGGGTGGCGTCATGGCGATGTTCCGCCCAGTACTGGACTTTTTCTTGTACTTCCGTTGCGCTGTGCACAAGCGCGGTGTACTCAGACACTGGCAGACCCCATGCCGCCAGCGCCTCGTATGCGTGGAACTGGGAATCAGGAGTAAAGCCTTCCGTGTGCCCCAAACCGTGGCAGATCATCTTGAGCCGGCGTCGCTTCACCGCTTCTGTATCTTTTTGCCGCAAAGACCCCGCCGCCGCATTCCTTGGATTCGCAAACGGCTTCCCCCCTTCTTCTTGGCGCAGCTCATTGACCACGGAGAAATCTTCTACCGCGATGAATACTTCTCCGCGAACCTCCAACACCTCAGGAACGGGAAAATTTGGGGAGTGTTGAAGTTCATGGGGGATGTCTGCAATCACCCTGGCATTTTCGGTCACGTCCTCGCCCACTCGGCCATCACCGCGTGTAGCAGCACGCTCCAGTTTGCCGCCACGGTACACCAGGTCAATGCTCAGGCCATCGATCTTCAACTCGGTCAGGTAGGCGCTCGCAGGGGTGCGCGCCAGCCATTCGGTGAGTTCTTCCCCGCTAAAAACATTGTCCAGGCTGAGCATTCGCTCAAGGTGCTCAACGTTGGCAAAGGAGGACTGCGCCGGCGCCGCACCCACCTCAACAGTAGGGCTCTCCGGAACCGCAAGTGCCGGATACTCCTCCTCGAGGCGCTGGAGTGCGCGGAAAAGGGTATCAAACTCTTGGTCACTAATTTCCGGCTCCGCATTGTAATAACGCTGGCGGTGATAGCGGATTTGTTCGGCTAAATCCTCCCATTGGTGGCGGATTTCAGCATCCGGTACCTGTTGAGTGGTTTGCTGGTTTCCTTGCTCATGTTTAGTCACGGTGGTCAGTCTACCTGCACCCACGGACACGCCCTTTAGCTGCAGGAATAGCCCATTTTCCACATCGCAAAATGCAACTCCACCGCGCGTGTCCGGGGCGTTCGATAGGCTTGGGAACATGACTGCACCAGCGTTTGATCCCAACACCGAACCATTCAATCCCTCCAAGGTGTTGAGCTTTGATTTGGAAACCACCTCAGCAAATCCTTTTGAAGCGCGCATTGTCACCTCAGCATTGGTGCACATTGACTCAGAAGGTGCCCATCCGAGAGAGCTTTTGGCGGACCCTGGAGTAGAAATCCCCGAAGAAGCCGCAAAGGTCCATGGCATCACCACGGAGCACGCCCGCGAGCACGGCCAACCACACGAGGAAGTGCTTGCCACCACGGTGGAAACAATCCAACAAGCTTGGCGCGATGGCTACACACTGATTGTGTTCAACGCGGCCTATGACCTCACCGTGCTGCGCCAGCTCACTGGCAATTTTGTGGTGGATGGCCCGGTGTATGACCCCTTCGTGATGGACAAAGCCCTTGATCCGTACCGCAAAGGCAAGCGCACGTTGAGCGATCTTTGCGCTGAGTACAACGTGCGCATCGACAACGCCCACGAGGCCACCTCAGATGCCCTGGCAGCCGCGCGCATTGCCTGGATGCAGGCCAAAAAGCGGTTTAGCGCAGAGATTTCCACCAAGACGCTCAACGAATTGATGGAATTCCAAACTGTGCGTTACTTTGAGCTCCAGACGAGCTTCAAGAACTATCTGTTGGGGCAGGGGAAGAACGCGGAAACGGTGAACACCTCCTGGCCCATGCAGGGCTAAACGCTAGAGATCGCCCGCATCACGCACAAGGATTGCCGCGCATTCCCGCGCGTGCCCCAGCCTGTGCGCGTGTTCCAGCAGACTCCCGGTTGCAGTGCCTGGAACAGTAGCCGTGGCAGCAGTGAGGAGACTGCGGTCCAGCCCGAGTTCGTCGTAACGCCGCGCGATCTGGATCGCCGCCTGCCTCGCTGAAATGTTGCGTTCGCCAAGGATGAACGCAGGAGTGATTCTTGATGCGAGGAGGGCACCGCAGGAGTCGAGGGCTTGAGTTCCCCGCACCTTCTGAAGGTCAAGAAGAACTACATCCACTCCAATGGCACCCATCACCTCCAGGGCGGTTTCACTGGGTTCGCTGGCCAACCCGATGTGGCGCAGTTGTTTCATCGATTGCTCTTCAGGCTGCATTTTTGACCTGATGATTCCCACGAACCGTTGCAAGATTTCGGTGATGTCTTTGCGATGAATAGCTCGAATCTCATCAAAATCATGTGTCCCCGGAATGCTGCCCTGGGCTAACGCGTCAAGGTGCGGCTCGTAGAGATGCACCGCCGCTGGTTGTTGGAAACGGCTACGCAAAGTTGAAATCTCCCGCGCAATTGCCTCCGCCAACATTTCCACGAGGTCGCGAACCGCGCCGCGATCTGTGATCATCCTATGGCCATTGGAAAGTTCCAGCTCAACCGCCAATGAAAGCGGGCCGAGTGCATGGGTCAGCAACGGGACATTATTACCCCACGCCGCTTCCAGCTCGTCTTTGTCCTGCTCAAAGGTATCCCATGCACGCCGAGTCAAGATTTGAGGGCGTTGCGACACCCGCCACGAACGCGGCCCCTTCTCAATGGGCAGTTCTGGCAGCATCGCACAGGTAAAAGCCGCATGATCCGCGCGAAGCCCTCGGGAAGGCAGAAGCGGGACGGTACGCAATTCCCCCGTCTCCCCGGCAATGACCTCTGCAGCCTGCGCAAAAGAGGTACCCGGAAACGTCGGCTGGGCGAAACTTGGCACTGGCACTGGCACTGGCACGGACTGCATGGGGCAATGCTAGCAAGGCCAAAACAGCACTCAAATTCTTCAAACCCTTGCCAACCCTCAATCATAATTTTAATATTTTAAATATGCAGAATCTAGATCATCAATCCGAGTCGGAGCAGATCAGCCTCCTCCAGGATCGGATGCTGGCCTACGAGCAGCGGCTCCTCGCTCTGGAAACGGCATACTCGCAAATTATCAGCGGTTCCGACGCCACCACGTTCCACCACGACGCACACCAGATCAGCGCCATGGAACAACGCCTCACGCATGAGCTCCAGCCACCATCCAGCCACAGCGAGGCATCTTTCGAGCCGAACCCCCAGGCGGCACCCCATGCTGGCGGAGCTCCAGTAGGTGAGGTGGGCTACTCCGGAGAAGTGGTACTGCCGGATGGCCGCAACGTGCAGTACGTCTGGCAACGCAGTGCGGACTCAATTGTCCAGCATCATTGGGAGGAAGCAATGGAATCCCTCACTGCCCTTGCCCATCCAGTGAGAACGCAGATTCTCAAAGAGATGCTGTGCGTGCCCAGCCAAGCTGATGTGACGGTGCAATACCTCCTTGACCAAGGGCTCGCCCAGAGCCAAGGCGCCCTCTATCACCACGTCAAGGCCCTCACACAGGCAGGGTGGGTGGAACGCCTCCCCCAGGCGCGGTTGCGTATTCCCGCGAACAAGATTGTGGCTCTGCTTGCACTCGCATTGGCTGCGGAGCCTTCGCCCAAAACAACTACCCAAGCAAGGACCAGTGATTTCGAATGAGCAGCCCAACCACCAACGCAAAGCACATTAAGGCGCACACCTGGCCCCGAATACTCCTTATCGTCGTGGTCCTCGCAGCACTGCTGTTCTTTGGTGTGAGGCCGATAATGCAGTCCAGGGACTTCCATGGTTCTGAGGCGCTTGCTACAACACTCAGCGAGCGTGCCCCCACCGGCACTCACCGCCTAGCGGTGATAGAAAACGGAACCTTTGCCGGACTCGGGGCAACCGCGGATGATGAGTTTGAGATCGGCTCAGTAACCAAAATGATGACGGTTGAACTGCTCCGCCAGGCGATTGAACGCGGAGAGGTGTCACTCGATACCCCGGTGGCCACGCTGATTGAGTTCCCCAACCCTGAGATCACCTTAGAGGATCTGGCTAACCATACCGCGGGAGTCAAACGCATCGCTGGAACCAGCGTATTGGCTCCAATACTAGGAAGAAACCCCTACGCGAATACAAGTACCCAGGATGTCCTCAACGAGGCCGCCGCCGCAGAATCACGCCACGGGGCAGACAAAGATTATTCCAATTTCGGGTATGCAATCCTCGGCGCGGCACTTGCCGAGGCAGCCGGTCATGACTATCCCACGCTCATGGAGCAACGAATCTTCACTCCCCTGCGCATGGAAAATACCTTTGTTGCCACGGTAGGTTCCCTCAACTCAGAAAATCCACGGGGCTATAACGAAGCAGGCCGCAAGGCAGCCGCCTGGGAAATGGACGGCTACGCGCCCGCAGGTGCCGTGCGATCCACCGCGAATGATCTGGAAATCTTTGTCCGGCACGTTCTCGATCATGGGGTCCCTGAGTACGGATGGGTGCATACCGATGACGGCTTAGCCTGGCACAACGGCAAAACTGGCGGCTTTAGCTCCCAAGTTGTGCTGCGTCCTACAACCGGCCAATACATGCTGGCACTGGCTGACACCACCGCGAGCCCAGATGCACTGCTGCTGGAAATGATGCGCGAAACCCCGGACGAAACCCCGGACGAAACCCCGACAGCAACCCCATCCTCAACCTCAAACTAGGTGGAAAGGAACCAACATGATGCAACTTCTCTCAGTCATCGTATTGTTCTTCTTCGCTTTCTCGGCGCTATGGGACAAGTCAATCTGGACCACGCTGGTAACGGCAGCCGTCATGCTCCTTATCGCGCGGGTTGCGGTTCCCTTCCAATCAATGGGAATCGTGTGGGTGTGGTATCTCTGCATCGCAATTTTCGGCGCCGCGTTTTTCTTCCAGCCACATTTCCAAACCTGGCGAGAGCAGCGCAAACACCGCAAGCACCCGCAAGCTGAAATCGGCACACCATCCAGCGCTCACGCAGCTCCGCAGGAGTAACAGAATTGCAGAGCTCGCCTTAGCTAAATACTGCTGGAAGTAGCGCAGATCGTCCCGGACCCCAAGACGATGTCGCCCTGTTCATCAGGCTGATACAAAACTGCAGCCTGGCCACGAGCCACACCGGACAGCGGCGTGTGCAACGTGATCTCCATGCGATCTGCCACTTGGTCCACGGTTACCGTGCACGGCACGGCCTCGCCGTGGGCGCGAACCTGAACCTCAGCCTCAAACGTGCCGCTCATAGCGGGATGGAGGTACTTCAAGCGGTCAGCACCAATGGAGTGCACCTCAAGATCGCGCCGAGAGCCCACGGTGACGGTGCCAGTGGCTGCGTCGATGTCGGTCACATACCGCGGCTTACCATCCGCCGCCGGTTGCTTAATGTCCAAGCCTTTGCGCTGGCCAATGGTGTAATTCCAGGCACCATCATGCTGCTTGAGTTCCGTGCCGGAAGTATCCACTATCATGCCCGGACGTAGCCCAATGCGCTTTCCCAAGAACGCCTGGGTATTGCCGTCGGGAATGAAACAGATGTCGTAGGAATCAGGCTTCTTGGCCACGGAGAAGCCATGCTCGGCGGCTTCCTCACGAATCTTGGGCTTCACGGTATCCCCTACGGGGAACATACAGTGAGCAATCTCGCGGGCACCGAGCACGCCCAATACATACGACTGGTCCTTTTGTGGGTCCACGCCGCGGCGCAGGTAGCCGTCACCACCATCTTCGGGCTGTACGAGGCGGGCATAGTGGCCGGTCACCACGGCGTCAAAGCCCAAGGCGATGCCGCGTTCCAGCAAGGCTGCGAACTTGATCTTTTCATTGCAGCGCAAGCAAGGGTTCGGAGTTTCACCCACCTCATAGGAGGAGACAAAGTCGTCAATCACCTCAGCCTTGAAGCGGTCGGAGAAGTCCCACACGTAAAAAGGGATTCCAAGTTTGTCACATACGCGGCGGGCGTCGGCAGAGTCTTCCAAGGAACAGCACCCGCGCGAGGACTCCCGGACCGTCTGCGGATCCTGAGAAAGGGCAAGGTGGACACCGGTGACCTCGTGACCAGCGGCCACCGCACGGGCCGCCGCCACCGCCGAATCCACACCACCGCTCATCGCAGCGAGCACTCTCATGAAACTTCCCTCCAAATCAAAGCACTACCCTAACCCACCGCACTCCAAAAAACGCAACGCATTGCGCGTTCCAGGCGAACACGCCCTACAGTATCCACCTATGGGTAGGAAACGCACACCAACTACGCAACAGGGATCAGCCAAAAAACATTCCCAACTCTCCCAATCCCTTGGCAGCCTAACGCCAGGCAGCAATGCGCCAAACGAGTTGATTCCCGGTGAATACCCAACGGACACCGGTTGGGTCCGCATAGAACCCGACCCCTACGCAAGAGGCGGTTGGCTAGTGAGTGTGAACGGCGTGCCGTCATCACACATCGCGGAAGACCCGCTGCAGTTGGAGTTTGAGTACATGCGCTGGTTTGCCACCGCAATCGCATGGTTTGTAGGAGCGAACCCGGCGGGTGAGCGCCTCAGCATCACCCACCTTGGCGGAGGGGCTTGCACCATGGCGCGTTACCTGTGCGCACAGTACCCGGATAGCAGGAATATGGTGGTGGAGCTCGACGAAAAGCTCACCATCTTAGCCAGGAAGTTCTTTAAGCTGCCCCGCGCTCCACACCTCAAGATCCGCGTGGGTGAAGCGCGCCAGGTCACGGATAGCTTTACCGACGCCTCCCGCGATGTTCTCATCCGAGACGTCTTTGCCGGGGACACCACCCCAGCTTCCCTGAGCACAGCAGAATTCTTCACCAACGTGCACCGCAGCCTGCGCCCAGGTGGCCTCTACATAGCCAACTGCGGCGATCACCGCGACCTCACGCTCGCGCGCAGCGAGCTGAAAACTATGGCCACGGTGTTTCGCAACGTCGCCTGCATCGCAGACCCCCAGATGCTCAAAGGCCGGCGCTACGGCAACATCGTATTACTCGGCACAGATAGTGAACTTCCGGGCCGGGAAGCCATGCACGCCATCACGCGCTCGCTGCTCCAAGGCGCCGTACCTGCGCAATTCAAAGATCACGATTGGTGTGAGCGCTTCATGGCCGCAGGTGTGCTGCGCTTTGACGCCGAACACGCCACTTAGACACCACCGAGGCACACTCCATCACGCCATGCCGGCGCTGCGGGCCAAACGCACCACCTCGGGCAATTCCTGGAGCAAGGCCTGCACATCCTCTTGCGTGGTGGTGCGGCCAAGGGTGACGCGCAGCGCCGCCCGTGCAACGGACTCCTCTACCCCCATGGCAAGCAGCACATGGCTTGCGCGGTTCACTCCATTTGCACATGCCGAACCCGTGGAGGCGGCAAACCCACGCGAATCCAGCAGCATAATGAGGCTATCGCCTTCCGCGCCGGGGAACGAAACATGGAGATGCCCGGTAAGCGCCTTATCAGCTTCGGGAGTGTGGAACACCACGTCCTCAATGTTCGCCGCGATCCCCTGGCGAAGCTCGGCCACCAGGCCGCGCAGCCGCTCATTCTCCCCCGTGCTTTCTTGGACCGCTTCGCGCAGTGCAGCGGCGGTGGCTGCGGCGCTGGCGACGTCGACAGTGCCGGAACGCAGGCCGCGCTCCTGCCCACCGCCCAAGATGATTGCTTTCGGAGCCGGAGACCGTTTGGCAAGCAGCAGGCCCATGCCGCGCGGGCCACCAAATTTGTGTGCGCTGGCGGCAAGGGTGGTGGCGCCGAGGGCGTGGAAGTTCACGTCAGCGTGGCCAACCACCTGGACGGCGTCGATGTGCACCGGGGTTCCAGCCGCCAGAGCGCGTTGGATAATCTCCTCCACGGGCTGGATCGCACCAGTTTCATTATTTGCCCACATGCAGGTGGCAACGGCGGCCTTTGTATCCAGAGCGGCGCTGGGGATCACGATGCCGTTGGAACCCACCTCCAGCAGCTCGACGTCTGCGCCCGTTGCCTCTAAGTACTCCACGGTTTCCTTGACTGCGGGGTGCTCGATTGGGGTAGAAATCACGCGCCGAGCAGCACCCCCAGCAACGCTCGCAGCAAAGAGCCCACGTACCGCAAGGTTGTCCGCCTCAGTTCCACTGGCGGTAAAAATCACCTCGATCGGCTCGCATCCCAGCAGCTCAGCGATAGTCTCCCGGGAGGTATCCAGCACTGATCGCGCGGCGCGGCCAAACGCATACTGGCCGCCCGCATTTCCCGCGTGGGCATGCTCCAACCAGGCATCAATCGCCACCTGACGCATGGGGGTGGTTGCGGCGTGGTCAAAATAGCACTGCGAGGAAACTTCCATGGGCAGCAATTCTACGCCGCCACCGAACGCAATTGAGCCCCATACACCGCACTGCTGGGGTTTCGGATATTCGGGTATTCGGGATACCCGGGTGCATGGGGCTCAAACTACGGAAGGATTACTTCCGCTTGTTGATCTCTTCAATCAAAAGCGGGGTGATCTCGTGGATGTCACCCACCACGCCGAGGTCGGCGATTTGGAAGAACGGAGCGTCTTCATCGTTGTTGACTACCACGATTTTCTTGGCTGTTTGCATACCAGAGGTGTGTTGGATTGCGCCGGAAATGCCCAAGCCGATGTAGAGGTCTGGGGATACGGTCACACCAGTTTGTCCAATCTGGTACTGCGGGGCGTAGTAGCCCAGGTCTACGGCGTCGCGGGTCGCGCCCACGGCACCGCCCAGTGCGTCAGCTAGAGGCTCCACAAGGGTGCTGAAATTCTCCGGGGATTCCACGCCACGTCCACCGGCGATGACCACCTTGGCCTGGGTGAGATCTGGGCGCGAGCCCTGCACAGCAGGAGCGAACTTGGTCACTTTCACATCCTTAGCGCTCGCCGCTGGAAGCGCGAAGTTCACATACGCACCGGCAGCTGGTGCTGGTTGCGCCGCCACGGCACCAGGGCGCAGGGTGTAGATGGGGCTCGTGCCGCCCACTGCGGCCGTGACCTCATACGCGTCACCAAAAATGGAGTGCTTCGCGCTACGGTCAGCAAGAATTTCCACCACGTCAGTAAGCACACCCGAGGCCAGGCGAGCTGCCAGCCGTCCGGCAATCTCGTTGCCGTGTGCACCGGCGGCCACCACAATCGGCGCTGGGGTCTGTGCGGCGAGCGCGTGCAGCGCATCGACCTCGGGCAGAACCACGCGCTCGGCGTAGTCGGCGGCCTCAGCGCCGTAGATCACGGCAGCGCCGAGCGAAGCCAGTTCCTCGCGTAGCGGCTCCGCCACACCTGGGGCGCCCACGACGACGGCGGTGACGGCGCCAAGCACCCGTGCGGCGGTGAGAAGTTCGGCGGTGGCAGGAAGCAGTGCGCCTTCGCGGTGCTCTACCAAAACATAAGCGTTGGTCATTGAATTGTTCCTTTGAAGTGTTCCAATGCGAAGTTGGGTGTATTGCCCTAAATCAAGTTTTCCTGCACTAGGAAGTCGGCGATCGCTGCCGCTGCAGCAGCGGAATCCTTGCGGATCACCTCTCCACCTTGGCGTGCTTGACGCTGGGTCGCGCTATGCACTGCGGTTGCTGCGTGGCCCAAGCCAACCTGCGCGGCGTCCACACCAATGGCCGCCAGGTCCAGACCTTCAATTTCTGCCTTCTTCGCCGCCATGATGCCCTTGAAGTTGGGGAAGCGTGGCTTGTCTGCTTTGTCCGTAACGCTCACGATCGCTGGCATTGGCGCGCGGAGGTCAAAATCACCCTCATTGGTTTCCCGGACGCCCACCAATTCGTTGCCTTCCACGCGCAGCTCGCGCATGTTGGTCAGCGCCGGCACCTGGCGGTATTCCGCCAGCAGGCCCGCAAGGGTTCCGGTGGCACCGTCAGAGGAAGCGTTGCCCATCACCACAATGGCTACGTCTGCAACGTGGTTGATCGCGTTGGTCAATGCCCAGGCAGTGCCTAGCGCATCGGAGCCGGCCAGGGCTTCGTCGGAAAGCAAGATTGCACGATCCGCACCCATCGCGAGAGCCTTGCGCAGCGCCTCCTCGGAGCCTGCTGGACCTGCAGAAAGTGCCACCACTTCAAAGCCTGCGTCGGGATTTGCCTCGCGCAGCTTGAGCGCTTGTTCCACGGCAAACTCGTTGATCTCATCAATCACAGAATCCACACCCACACGGTCCAGGGTGTAATCCTCTTCCAAAGACCTCGTTGACCAGGTATCCGGCACGTTTTTCACCAGAGCCACAATTGCAGGCACGGCTTCACCTTTCTTTACATTGAGTGCGCGTTCAGCAAAGCATCCATAAGCTGCAGGCCTATTGCCCACAGGAGCTGGCAGTACTGTTGCAACATGTTGAGCCAAACCCGAAGGCTTGGCACCCAACGAGCAAGTCTAACGCACCCGCCGGACACGCCCCCTAGGCCGCAAACTCGCGCGGTCCGCAAATCAGCGCCACGCGGTCATCCCCAAGCCGTGTGATCACCACCGCGAGCTGGCGCCTTCCCTTGAGTTTCAGTTTCTTTCGGAGCAGGTCAGGATCAACATCTACTCCTCGAACGAGAATCTCCAAGGCTCCACAATCCAAAGCCTGCAACGCCGCCTTGAGCTGTTTCAAACCGACGCGTTGCATGAATGGAAATCCGCTATGTCCCTGCGGGATGCGCTCTCCTGAAAGGTAGGCAATGTGTTCATCCAGCATCCACAGCCCGTGCGCCACCGCGTATTGCTGCACCACCCCGGCGCGCACCACTGCCCCGTCGGGGTCAATGATGTACTTTCCCGGTGGGCGGACTTCGGCCTCTGCTGGCATGTCGGAGTGCCAAATTTCTTGGTGGTTGTCTCGCAGCACCACGGCTTCCCGGCGAGTGCCGAATTCTGGGGAGTACAAGCAGGCTTCTTTCACGGATCCGTTGAGGCTGACCACACTGACCAGGCCTTCCCAGCCGGTGTAGTTGATCCCTGGGGCACATTTGACGGCCATCGGTGCCCCACGCCACGCATTTTGCACGGCGGATAGCGGCGGCGCGAGGTCTTCGGGGCTAAAGATTCTGCGGCCGTTGCTGCGGCGGGCGGGGTCTGCAATAACGACGCTGCCAAGGCCCGCTTCACGGTAGGCGGGCTGCAGGGCGTCGGCCACGATGAAGTGCCCTTCCTGGACGTTATGGGTGGCCATGCGGACTCGGACTGGGTCGATGTCGCTGCCAAAATAACTGAGGCCTTGTTCCGTGAGTGCTGCACCCTCGGTGCCGATCGAGCAGGTCACATCAATGGCTTGGGCATATCCGTGCTCGGCGATTTTTCGTGCGCGATACTGCGCTACTGGCATTGCCGTTGCCTGCTGCATGGATTCGTTGCACATGAGCCAGGTATGTGGGAGCTTGCCATTATGCTCTGCGGCTGCTTGTGCGGTAGCGAGTTCCATCACTGCGCGTCCTGCTGCGCCAAAGGCTTCGCGGAATGCTTGTGCATCCGCCATTTGGGTGTGCTTGCTGAGGGTTCGCGCACGGATTGCCGCATCGATTTCGGGGCGGCGCTGCAAGATGGTGTGAAGTTCTTCTGGGCTAAAGCTCATGAATACGCCTGCCTCGCTTGAGTTAAAAGCGCTTTGGGGGGACGTGGTTGTGGAATTGGGCAAAATCTGGGTCTTCAGTGATCCGCCCGTAGTGCGGTGTCATATCTGCGGTACGCAGGGCGTTCATAACTTCTTCCACGGAATCGAACTTGGAAAGCTTTGTGAGCTGTGCCCATGTGGGGATCACCAGGCGGAGGAGGCCCGCGCGCCAGCCGTCCAGAATAAGGCTCGGTGGGAACCATCCGGAGCTTGCTGCTTCCCGAGTATTGCCGTCTGGTTCCTGCCCATAGGGAGCTACTGCCACGAAGGAGAACACATCGAAGTGGTAGGGGTCCTCTGGCAGGCTCACCCAGCGGGCGAATGGGCGCAACAGGTCCGAGCGGATTTTGAGCTCATTGTTACTCAGCATTTGGGTGAGGGAATGCCGGTGGCTTTCCAGGGCGAGGCGTTGGGGGTGGTACGCGGTGGCGTCGGTAACCGGAGTGCCGTCTTTGTGTACCGCGAGGAGCGTGCCTGTCTCCTCGAAGAGCTCCCGCACCGCAGCGAACAGCAACGCCCGAGCGCGGGCCTCATCGGCGTGGAGCGCCTTCGCCCACCTACTCAGGGAGGCGCCGGCAATGAGGGAGCGCATGCTCTGGAAGTCACCGGTTTCAAAGTCGCGGGGGTCCACGCCCCCACCGGGAAACACCGTGGTGTTGGGGAATGTGGGCATTGTAGAGACGCGCTCTTGGACATAGACCTCGATGCCATCTGGGGCATCACGAATCATCAGCACCGTGACAGCAAGTTTGGCTCCGTCAATGCCACTTGCGCCAGTTTCCACCGGTGCCATGAATCTCCCTCCTCAGCCAGTCAAGCCACTCGGGCGGCTGTCACCCTACGGCAGCGTTAAGGCATGCACACCACTTTAGGTGTTTTATGTTTCCCATGCCCGTTTTCGCGGTCGCTGCAACCGCACGGGTTGTCACTACTCGGCGCGACGGCGGGTGTGCCGTGCTCTGCGGACCCTACGGGCAAAGTACCGCCCATCGATCTTGGAAAGCTCGATCGGCTGATGGAACGCTTGGGTGAGGTTCTCTGAGGTGAGGACGTCGTCGATCAGCCCTTGCGCTACCACCTTTCCTTCATCGAGCAGCAGCGCGTGGGTGAAGCCTTCGGGAATTTCCTCAACATAGTGCGTGATCATGATGATCGCTGGGGCGTCCGCATCCATCGCCAGGTGACCAACATAGTTCACCAGGTCTTCACGGCCGCCAAGGTCCATTCCCGCCGCCGGCTCATCGAGGATGAGCAGCTCGGGGTCGGTCATAAGCGCACGGGCTACCAGGACGCGCTTGCGCTCTCCTTCTGAAAGTTGCCCCCACGTCCTATCCGCAACATGGATCGCACCCACTTGTTCGAGCAGGTCGGTTGCCCGTTCGTGATCCGAGGCATCGTATTCCTCGCGCCAGCGACCCAAAATGGCGTAGCCCGCAGAAATCACCAGATCCGCAACCTTTTCATCCGCCGGGATTCGGTTCCCCAATGCGGAAGAGCTCATTCCAATGAAGGCGCGAAGGTCCCGCATATCCGTTTTCCCCACCTGCTCACCCATGAGCCACGCCCTTCCCTTGGAGGGAAATTCTTGCGCTGCAGCCATGCGCACCAGCGTGGTCTTACCAGCACCATTGGGGCCTATGATCACCCAACGTTCGTCGAGTTCCACCTGCCAATCAACGGGGCCTACTAAGGTGTTCCCGCCGCGAATGAACTCCACTTGAGCAAAGTCCACCAGCGCATCCGGGTTCCTCGGTCCACCATTGTGATCACTGATGTGGGCGCCGGTGTAGCCACTTGCGGTTGCTGCGGTGTGGTTTTGGTCTGCTGCGGGAGTCATGCTTTCCATCATGGCGCAACTGGCGCAAGCTGTGTGGAATTGACACAAATTCGCTGCAAAAATCCGGCGAAGTGTGAAGGTCTCGGATTCCGCCAAAGGTAGCAATGTGGCCAGTGCTCCCGATTTGCCCGTTTTGCCCGTTCGACGTGTCTGGTTACACAGCATTTGTTCCGCAAAACAGGTGTGTTCCTGGGTTCGCTTCGATACAGTTTCCATGTGGGTCACACTTGCCATTACGGCACGTGAAAATCACGTTCGCGGCAACTCTATTTCTCCAACGAAAGGCCTTTTGACCTCATGATCGGAAGACTCGCAGTAGAAGACGTCCGTCCCCTCGTCCATGGTGGCGCGAGGCCATCTAAGGGAGTTGTTGGGGAGTACATCCCCGTCTCTGCACTTGTGTGGCGCGAAGGCTATGACGCCATCGCTGCATCACTGCTCGTGACGTCCCCAAACGGCCGCTCGGCGCGTGTCACCATGGAGCGTGACCAGTTTGACCAGGACCGCGTCCACGGCGCTTTTGTCCCCGATTCTCCTGGCATCTGGACTTTCCAGGTAGAGGCGTGGAGTGACCCGATCGCTACCTGGCGCAACGCCGTTATTAAAAAGACCGACGCGGGCCAGGACGAGCAGGAACTCGCCAATGACCTCACCCACGGCGCCACCCTCTTCCGAGCCGCTGCCGCCCAAATCGAGGACAAAGCTCAGCGCAAGTCTCTCGACGCCGCCGCGGACGCACTTTCCTCTCCTCAGTCGTTGCGGCACCGCCTCGCCCTTGCGCTTTCCACTGAAGTCAGTGAGATCCTGGCTGCCACCCCGCTGCGTGAGCTGGTCACCCCAGGCCATGTGCATGAGGTTGAAGTTACCCGCACCGAGGCGCTGTTTAATTCTTGGTACGAGCTCTTCCCCCGCTCCACGGGTGGTGTTGATGAGCAGGGCAAGCCAGTGCACGGCACCTTTGCCACCACGGCGGCCGCTTTGGACCGCGTGGCCGCGATGGGCTTTGACACCGTGTACTTCCCACCAATCCACCCCATCGGTGAGATCAACCGTAAGGGCCGCAATAACACCCTCACCCCGGGACCTGGGGACGTCGGATCGCCTTGGGCAATCGGGTCCAAGGCAGGCGGGCATGATGCCACCGAACCCAAACTCGGTACGGTGAAAGATTTCCAGGCTCTGCTGGCTCGCGCGAAGGAACTCGGTTTGGAAATCGCCTTGGACCTGGCGCTCCAGGCCGCCCCTGATCATCCTTGGGCAAAGGCTCACCCTGAGTTCTTCACGGTGCTCGCGGATGGCACGATTGCCTACGCAGAGAATCCGCCAAAGAAGTACCAGGACATCTATCCTCTGAACTTTGATAACGCGCCAAAGAAAATCTACAAGGAAATCCTGCGTGTTGTCCGTTTCTGGGTGGATATGGGCGTGACCACCTTCCGCGTAGACAACCCCCACACCAAGCCAACGAACTTCTGGGCATGGCTGATAGCGAAGGTGCACGAAGACAACCCCGAGGTCATCTTCCTGGCTGAGGCCTTCACCCGCCCGGCGCGTCTGTACGGCCTGGCAAAGGCGGGATTCGACCAGTCATACACCTACTTCACCTGGAAAACCTCCAAGGAAGAGCTTGAAGACTTCGGCATGGAGATCGCGGAGATGGCGGACGTCTCTCGCCCGAACCTGTTTGTGAACACCCCGGATATCCTGCATGAGTCTTTGCAGTATGGCGGACGTGCTATGTTTGCCATCCGCGCCACGCTGGCCGCTACCCTTTCACCACTGTGGGGCGTGTACTCCGGTTTCGAGCTGTATGAGCACATCGCTGTTGCCACTGGAAGCGAGGAGTATCTCGATTCGGAAAAGTACGAGCTGCGTCCCCGTGACTTCGAGCAAGCTCTGGAACACGGTGATTCCCTGGAGCCGTACATCACCGCGCTGAACAGGATGCGCCGCGAGCACCCTGCCTTGCAGCAACTGCGCACCATCATTTTCCACCCCACCACTAATGACCAGCTTTTGGCGTACTCCAAGGTGGACCCAATTTCTGGTGATCACATCTTGGTGGTCATCAACCTGGACCCCAATAACACTCAAGAGGGTACGGTGGAGCTGAACTTCCAAGAGTTCGGGTACGAGCCTCATGCAACGGTGACGGCGCACGATCTTGTGACCAACTCCAGCTTCAACTGGACCGAGCGCACCTTCGTCCGGCTGACTCCGCTTGGCGACGTCGCCCACGTTCTTCACCTTCCGCAGGTTGACCGGCGTGCTGCGGCAGTGCTCGCCCAGCGCACGGAAGTGGATTACAACAACTAGCACACGAGCTAGCCGCCCAGCTAGCACAGAGAAAACCCCATAATCAGGCTCTCGCCGCATTTTTATAAGGAAGCCCCATGCCCAGCACTATCGCTGACTTTGACCGCCAACGCCTCATCACCTGCCAGCACCACGACCCGCATAGTATCTACGGCTGGCACGCCATCGAGGACGGCAGCAGTGCCGTTGTGCGCACCAGGATTCTTGGTGCGAGTGCCGTTGACGTGCTCTTAGGCGCCGATTCCAGCACCGTGGTTCCCGCAGAACCCACGGGCGACGACATCTTTGAAGCAACGCTTCCCAGCGCAGAACCCACCGACTACCGCCTGCGCGTCACCTGGGCGGATGGTAGCACCACGGACAAGGCTGACCCCTACCACTTCTTGCCAACATTGGGCGAGATGGATCTGCACCTCATTAGGGAGGGGCGCCACGAGCGCCTTTGGGAAGTTCTCGGTGCACATCAGCGCAGCTACACCACGGAATTGGGTGAAGTCAGCGGCACCTCGTTTGCGGTGTGGGCACCAAACGCCGCCGGCGTGGCTGTAATTGGTGATTTTGACGGCTGGAATCCCAACCAATACCCAATGCGTTCCCTGGGTTCTTCGGGCATTTGGGAGGTGTTCCTGCCAGAAATTGGGGTGGGCGAGGTCTACAAGTTTGCCATCCACACGAAGGAAGGCCACCGCATTGACAAGGCGGACCCGATGGCCCGCCAGGCGGAAGTTGCTCCTGCAACCGGTTCCGTGGTGGCAGAATCTTCCTACCAGTGGCAAGACGCAGATTGGCTGGAGGCGCGCGCCAAGCGCGACCACGCCAACTCCCCCATGAGCGTCTACGAGGTCCACTTGGGTTCGTGGCGCACCGAGCTGGGCTACAAGGAATTGGCCACCGAGCTGGTGGACTACGTGGCAGAGATGGGCTACACCCACGTAGAGTTCCTGCCGGTGGCCGAGCACCCCTTCGGTGGCTCCTGGGGCTACCAAGTTTCCGGCTACTATGCACCCACTTCCCGCTGGGGCAGCCCGGACGAGCTGCGTGCGTTGATCGATGCCTTCCACGCTCGCGGCATCGGCGTGATTGTGGACTGGGTACCAGCACACTTCCCCAAGGACGCCTTTGCCCTGGGCCGCTTTGACGGGCAGGCGCTGTACGAGCACCCAGACTGGCGCCGCGGTGAGCAAAAGGACTGGGGCACCTATGTGTTCGACTTCGGCCGCAACGAGGTTCGCAACTTCCTTGTGGCAAACGCCTTGTACTGGCTGGAAGAGTTCCACGTGGATGGTCTGCGCGTAGACGCCGTGGCCTCCATGCTGTACCTGGATTATTCTCGCAACGAGGGAGAGTGGCTGCCCAACCAGTACGGTGGGCGCGAGAACCTCGAGGCGGTGCAGTTCCTCCAGGAGATGAACGCCACCGTGCACAAGCTGCATCCCGGCGTGCTCACCATCGCGGAGGAATCCACCTCTTGGCCAGGTGTCACCGCCCCCACCGAGCACGGCGGCCTGGGCTTTAGCCTGAAGTGGAACATGGGTTGGATGAATGACACCCTGGAGTACTTCTCCCTGGACCCAATCCACCGCCGTTACCACCACAATGAGATCACGTTCTCCATGGTGTACGCCTACTCCGAGCGCTACGTGCTGCCCTTTAGCCACGACGAAGTGGTCCACGGCAAGGGCTCCCTGTGGGACCGTATGCCGGGCGACGCCTGGAACAAGGCAGCCGGCCTTCGCACCCTCTACGCCTACATGTACGCCCACCCAGGCAAGAAGCTGCTCTTCCAGGGCCAGGAATTTGGCCAGGTACTCGAGTGGTCTGAAGGCCGCTCCCTTGACTGGGACGACCTGGTTGGTTGGGAAGGCGAATACCACGAGGGCATCTCCCACCTGGTACGCGACCTCAACTCCGTGTACGCGCAGGAGCCAGCGCTCTACACCCAGGACAACGGCTCTGAGGGCTTTAGCTGGACTAAGTCCGATGACGCGGACAACAACATCTTGTCCTTCGTCCGCTACGGCTCAAATGGCGAGAAGCTGCTCATTGTGTGCAACTTCGGTGGCACCACCCAGGATCACTACAAGCTCGGCGTCCCTGCTGGCGGCGGCTGGGAGTGCATCCTCAACACGGACGCCGGGGTGTACGAGGGCGCCAACAACCTCATCGAGGACCACAACGTGGCCTGGGACTCCCCTTGGGACGGCTACCCACATGAGCTCACCGTGCGCATCCCCGCGATGAGCACCCAGTACTACCGCTGGGTGGGCTAGCCCCGCATTCCTTTGACCCGCCAGCGCACTGCCACCTTCAAGTGGCTGCGGCGCTGGCGGCGTCGTTTTTCTTCAGGGAAAGCGTGCCGACGCGGCCAGGGCGGGTTCGCAGCCGGACAGCAGCGCCACGGCAGGCGGCACTGGGGCTAGTACAGTGCTGAGGCCAGCTTGGTGCGAGCGGCGATCACTCTGGGGTCCGTTGGTTCGAAGATGCCGAAAATCTCCAGCAGGCGCTCGCGGGCGGCTTGCTTGTCCTCGGGGGTCGCGCCGTTGGCAACGATGTAAATCAGCGCATCAAACGCTGCCTCCGGCTGGCCCAGTGCAATGTGGGCGTCCGCAGCCTGCTGGACAGCCGCGAGATCCAAGGGGTTTTCCTGCGCCTTAGCCACCGCGTTTGCTGGGTCGGTGCCAAGTTCTTGGAGCCTCCCGAGGAGCTTGGCGTTATCCATTGCTGCCTTGGCTTCCTTGTTGTTCGGCTCGCTGCGCAGGATCGACTCGTAGACTTCCACCGCGGTAGCAAAGTCGCCTCGGTTCAGGGCTTCGGTTGCGGGAGCAAACCTGGGGTCCTCGGCAGGCTCTTCTTCGGCGGCGCCCGCCGCTGCCATTTCCTGCTCGCTTATGCCCGGAAGTTGGTCTCCCACCGCCTGCACCACGGCATTGACCCAAGCCTCGAGCGCTTCACGAGGCTGACCGCCCTCAAAGTTCGCCAGCGGCTGGCCGGAAGCGAGCGCCACCGTGGTGGGAAGGCCCTGGATACCAAACATCTGGGCAACCTGGGGGTCGGTATCAGCGTTGATGTAGCGGAACACCCACTTGCCGGCACCGTGTTGGACCATTTGTTGGAAGTCCTGGCGCAACTGCTCCGACTCCGGGCTGCGCGGAGAGCCAATCAGGATCACGATACTCACCTGCGCAGAGCGCTTGATAAGTTCCGCCTCAACGTTGTCCATGTTCAGGCTCATTGCGAGCACGTTCTGCTGGCCCGCTTGCGCTGCTCCGGGCTGTTGATGGCCCTGCGGTTGGTGAGCAATTCCTTCCGTCTGCTCAGGTGCCTGGCGCAATTGGGAGAGGTCCAGCGCCCCACCAACAAACCTATTGGGGATCGTCATGCCAAATCACCACCCAGAATCCGGTTCACAGAATCCACCTTTGAGGTGATTTGCCCCGAGTGACCAGGGCGGATATCAGCCTTGAGTACCAGCCCCACCCGTGGCGAGACCGCGAGCACCGCCTCCGTGGCACGCTTGACTACATCCATCACCTCGTCCCACTCCCCCTCGACGAGCGTGAACATAGCGTTCGTCTCATTTGGCAGACCTGAATCCCGGACCACCTTCACGGCCGCAGCCACAGCCTCTGCCATCTCTGCCTGTGCATTTGGCACCTCAGTGGGAGCCACAGAAAACGCGACAATCATGCACCCGATCGTAGACGAAACTTCGCGCCCTAGCTCCCTCCGTTGATCCGAGCTCCTCGGCTTGATCCGAGTCCAGATTCCCAAACCCGTGATCATTTTCGGTGATTATCTTCATAGCCTCAAATGTGTGGACTCCCGCGCCGATTGTGCCCGACCGGACTATGCTTGGGCAGTATGAGCAACGACATCTCAAGCATCGAAATCCCACATGAACTCGTGATCTGCCTTGACCACGTTGGCATCGCAGTTCCAGACCTCGACGCTGCAGTGGAGTTCTACCGCAGCGCCTTCGGTTGGGTGAACCACCACCAGGAGACCAACGAGGAGCAGGGCGTTGTTGAGGCAATGATCGGCCCCAAGAACCTCGGTGAAACTGACGGCATGATCCAGCTCCTCGCTCCGCTGAGCGAGGAGTCCACCATCGCCAAGTTCCTGGACAAGAAGGGTCCTGGCCTGCAGCAGATGTGCCTGCGCACCACGGACATCGAGGCTCTGCAGAAGCACCTCACCGACAACGGCGTGCGCCTACTCTACCCAGAGGCAAAGCGCGGCACCGGTGGAGCAAAGATCAACTTTGTTCATCCCAAGGACGCAGGCGGTGTGCTGCTGGAGCTCACCCAGCCGGTCTAACCCAACTCACACAGGCCACTCGCACACTGCGGGTGGCTTCTTTGTGCCTACCGACGTTCCCAACAGGCCGCGTGCCAATGCCTACGATCCTGCGCACCACGCCCTGAATCCTTTGGCCAGGCCACTACATGGGCGATCCCCGGCGGAATATTCTGGTTGCAACCGGGGCAAATGTAGAATTTCACGGCCGCATGCGCACCCATCCGGCGCATCAGATACGTCTCCCCGTTCGTCCAGCGAGGGCCCTCTACTGCCTGGGTACCAAAGTACGCGGCGCCGTCGGCAGGCAACGCCCTGAGCACTGGCGCCTGGCGCCTATTTTTCCTGCCCATCTTGCTTGCACCCGCGGCGTTAGAAGAGGCGAAGCTCGGTGGACTCGATGCCGCGAAGGTCATCATAATCCAAGGTCACACACTCGATGCCGCGATCCTTGGCCAAGGTGCGGGCCTGAGGCTTGATCTCCTGGGCCGCGAACACGCCATGGACGGGGGCGAGGAGTTCGTCGCGGTTGAGCAACTCCAGGTAGCGGGTGAGCTGCTCCACGCCGTCGATGCCTCCGCGGCGCTTGATTTCCACCGCCACGGTGCGCCCCTGCGCGTCTTTCGCCAGGATGTCCACCGGACCAATGGCGGTAGGGTACTCGCGCCGCACCAAGCTGTAGCCCGCGCCGAGCGTCTCAATGTGCTCCGCCAGCAGCTCTTGCAGGTGCGCCTCCACGCCATCCTTCTGTAGTCCTGGGTCCTTACCCAGCTCATGATGCACATCCGAATGCACCTGCTCAATGGTGATGCGCAGTTGCTCGCCCTTCTTATTCTCCACTACCCACTTGATCTGGCCATCCTCTTCCGTTTCAGTGAGCGTGCAGGGCGGCGTCATCCAGTTCAGCGGCTTGTACGCCCGGTCATCCGCGTGAATCGACACCGACCCATCGGCCTTCACCATCAGCAGGCGGTCTGCCAGCGGAAGGTGGGCCTCCAGGCGGCCAATGTAATCAACGGAACAACGGGCGATCATCAAACGCATGGGGTCTAGGGTAGCCCCAACACACTGCGGCAGCAATTACGCTGAAGCGACGCCGCCAGCGCCACACCCGAAAGCCTAGGACTCGCGGAACCGGGCCCGCAGCTCCTTGGGGCTCATCCGCTCCATGCGGGCGTCTGGTGCGGCCTCCACCCACGCGCGAAACGCCATCTCTGCGCGCTGCGAGATGCAAAGCTGGTACTCGTCCCCCTCATGAGTAAACTCCAAGATCCGCGAGCCCAAGGACAACACTAAGCGCTCCTCTTCCTCTACGTCTCGCTGACCAGTGATTGCTACTCCAACGCGGTGGAGTACAAGGTCAGGGGCGGGAGAAAGGGAGCGCACTTTAAAAAACTGAAGATTATTGCCCTTATAACGGAAAATACCGTTACGCCAGCCATGCATGCCTTGGCTCGGCTGCTTTCGCAGCACCGCCGGGGTTCCCTTGGAGTGCAAGGTGAAAAATCGCCATGCAGCTAGTGCTACGCACACCGCAGCAATCACAATGAGAAACACAACAAGGATTTCCACTGAGACTTCCTCCGAGGACGGTTTTCAAAGATTCTATTCCGCGGCCTTTTGGAGCTGATGAAAGACTGCCGGTTGCCCAACTCTTTGAAAACTTAGCGACTAATGGTGTCATTTTACGCACGTTTTCCCGGCAAATACCAAGTGCCCCGCAACGGAAAATCCATTGCGGGGCACTTGGGCCACTCACTCCTCAAAACCCGCTGGTTGAGCGGATTTTTTGAGGGGTGGTGTTTAGGAGTCGGAGCTTCGGCGCACTGCCTTGAGCTCTGCCTCGGCGCGTGCCTTCACTAGGTCGTCTTCTTCCTTCAACGCAGCCTCGGCAGCAGAGGTGTTCACCTCGGATGCCCACACGGCGTAGTCCGCAAGAACGGTGACCTTTTCCTTGGAGACGGAAAGGAAGCCACCCTGCACGGCGGCGACGAGCTTCTCGCCGCCGTCTGCTGGGCGAATGGTCACAACGCCGTTTTCGACCAACTGGCCGAGCATTGGCTCGTGACCTGGCAGCACGCCGATTTCACCTTCGGTGGTTTGCGCGGTCACAATGCTTGCCTTACCGGACCACAGCATGCGCTCCACGGAAACCAGTTGCACGGTGATATCAGCCATTGCTTCTGCTCCCCTACTTCTTCTCGGTCAGCTTCTTGTACGCAGCCTCGACGTCGTCCAGGCCACCCAGGCCGTTGAATGCCTGCTCTGGGTAGTGGTCGAAGTCGCCGTTGCAGATGCGCTCAAAAGCGTCGATCGTGTGTGCAAGTGGCACGTAGGAGCCTGGGATACCGGTGAACTTCTCTGCAACAAAGAAGTTCTGGCCCAGGAAGCGCTCCAGGCGGCGAGCACGCTGCACGGTGATCTTGTCCTCTTCAGACAGCTCGTCCATACCGAGGATGGCGATGATGTCCTGGAGTTCCTTGTTCTTCTGCAGAATACCGATCACGCGCTGCGCAACCTCGTAGTGACGCTCGCCGACGATACCTGGCTCGAGAATACGAGAGGTGGAGGTCAGCGGGTTCACTGCTGGGTAAATACCCTTGGAAGCAATACCGCGGTCAAGCTCGGTGGTTGCGTCCAGGTGGGCGAAGGTGGTTGCAGGTGCTGGGTCGGTGTAGTCGTCAGCGGGGACGTACACGGCCTGCAGGGAGGTAATGGACTTACCCTTGGTAGAGGTAATACGCTCCTGCAGCACACCCATCTCATCAGCCAGGGTTGGCTGGTAACCCACTGCGGATGGCATACGGCCGAGCAGCGTGGAAACCTCAGAACCAGCCTGGGTGAAACGGAAGATGTTGTCGATGAAGAGCAGCACGTCCTGGTGCTGCACATCGCGGAAGTACTCCGCCATGGTCAGACCGGAAAGTGCCACGCGCATACGGACTCCCGGTGGCTCGTCCATCTGGCCGAACACAAGCGCGGTGTCCTGCAGCACGCCCATCTCTTCCATTTCGAGGTGGAGGTCGGTGCCCTCACGGGTACGCTCACCAACACCTGCGAACACGGAGGTACCGGAGAATTCGCGGGCAATACGGGTGATCATCTCCTGGATGAGCACGGTCTTACCCACACCTGCACCACCGAACAGACCGATCTTGCCGCCCTTCACGTATGGGGTCAGCAGGTCGATCACCTTGATGCCGGTCTCCAGGATCTCGGTCTTGCCTTCGAGCTGGTCGAATGCTGGTGGCTCGCGGTGGATACCCCACTGCTCACCGTCGCGGCCGAGGCCTGGCTCGTCCAGGCAGTCGCCGAGGGCGTTGAAGACGTGGCCCTTCACGACGTCACCAACTGGCACAGAGATCGGCTTACCGGAGTCAGCCACTTCTGCGCCACGGACGAGGCCGTCGGTTGGCGCCATGGAGATGGTGCGCACCAGGTTGTCGCCGAGGTGCTGCGCAACCTCGAGGGTGATGGTCTTTGCGACTGCTTCGAGGGTGACCTCGACAGTCAGCGCGTTATACAGTGCCGGAAGCTCGCCGCGCGGGAATTCCACGTCGACGACCGGACCGATGACGCGCACTACGCGGCCAGCTACACCGCTGGTCTGCGAGTTCTGCTCTGCGAGAGCTGTAGTCATAATCTAGTCACTTTCTCCGCTTTCGGCGAGCGCGCCAGCGCCACCGACGATCTCTGTGATTTCCTGTGTGATCTGAGCCTGACGTGCCTGGTTTGCAACGCGTGAAAGGTCCTTCACGAGCGCGGTGGCGTTGTCAGTTGCAGACTTCATTGCGTTCCTACGAGACGCGGACTCGGAAGCAGCAGCTTCCAAGAAGATTGAGAACAGGCTGCGGGAAACGTACTGCGGAAGCAGCGCGTCGAGCAGCGTGTCTGCATCCGGCTCGAACTCCACGTCAGGAGTTGGCTCACCGGAGTTGTCGAGAATACCGTCACCCTGCTTGATCTCAGCGGTCTCGATGACCGGCTCGATTGGCAGGAGCTGGAATGCCCGTGGGGTCTGCGTGAGCATGGACTCGAACTCGGTGTACACAACGTGTACCTGGTCAAAGCCCTGCAGCTCGTTTTCTGCGTCAGTGTTGAGGCCTTCGCGGAACTTCGCAGTGCCGTTGGAGCCTACGCTGAAGCCGTCAATCAGGTGGCGACGGACATCGTGGGTCTCTTTCCACGATGGATCCTGGCTAAAGCCACTCCATGCACCCGCAACTTCTTCGCCGCGGAAGCGGTAGTAGCCAATGCCTTTGTTACCCGTGACGTAACGAACAACCTCATAGCCATTGTTCTCCAGAAGCTTCTGGAGCTCAGCAGCCTTCTTGAACACGTTGTAGTTGTAACCACCGCACATGCCGCGGTCACTTGTTACCACAAGCAAAGCGGCGCGCTTGCCGTCTTCGCGATTGTGCAACATTGGGTGGTCCAAGGAGCTCGCAGCCGCCAGACGTTCCATCACGTTGTGAATCTCGGTGGCGTACGGTTCCGAAGCTTCCACTCGGGCCTGAGCTTTGGTGATACGCGAAGTTGCGATCAGCTCCTGGGCCTTGGTGATCTTCTTGGTGGAGTTCACTGACCGGATGCGGTCACGAAGCTCACGAAGATTAGCCATGGATCAAACGCCTCCCTTCTTTTCCTTGATGGGTCATGGTTTCTGTTGGCCTTGCGGCCTACTGCCTTACTTCTTGACAGTGAGGGTGTTCTTCTTCACCTGATCAGCAGCAAGTGCTTCCACCTCAGGCTCGTTGATCACTGGCGTACCGTCAGTGGTCTGGAAGCCCTTCTTGAACGCCTCGGTCTGAGAAAGCAGGGTTTGGGTGGACTCTTCAGAGAGCTGTGCACCACCGTTGATCTGCTCAAAGACCTCAGGAGCTGCGGAGTGCAGGTGATCGAGCAGCTCGGACTCGAAGCGGCGGATGTCTTCAACGGGAACGTTGTCGAAGGCACCTTCGCCGGCGAGCCAGATGCTGACGATCTGCTCTTCCACTGGCTGAGGGGAGTTCTCTGCCTGCTTCAGCAGCTCGACCAGACGAGCGCCGCGCTCGAGCTGAGCCTTAGAGGCGGCGTCCAGATCGGATGCGAAGGCAGCGAACGCCTCAAGGTCACGGTATGCAGCGAGGTCCAGACGCAGGGAGCCGGAAACCTTCTTCATACCCTTGGTCTGTGCGGCACCACCAACACGGGAGACGGACACACCAACGTTAATTGCTGGACGGACACCCTTGTTGAACAGGTCGGACTCGAGGAACACCTGACCGTCGGTAATCGAGATCACGTTGGTAGGAATGAAGGCAGAAACGTCGTTTGCCTTGGTCTCGATGATTGGCAGAGCGGTGAGCGAGCCTGCACCCATGTCGTCGGAGAGCTTTGCAGCACGCTCCAGCAGACGGGAGTGGAGGTAGAAGACGTCACCTGGGTATGCCTCGCGGCCTGGTGGGCGGCGCAGCAGCAGGGAGATTGCACGGTAGGCCTCTGCCTGCTTGGTCAGATCATCGTAGATCACCAGAACGTGGTTGCCCTGGTACATCCAGTGCTGGCCGAGTGCTGCACCGGTGAAAGGTGCGAGCCACTTGAAGCCTGCAGAATCGGATGCAGGTGCTGCAACGATGGTGGTGTACTCCAGAGCGCCGTGCTCTTCGAGGGTCTTGCGCACTGCTGCGATGGTGGAACCCTTTTGGCCCACTGCAACGTAGATGCATCGAACCTGCTTGGTCTTGTCACCAGACTCCCAGTTGGCCTTCTGGTTCAAGATGGTGTCAATGCAGACTGCGGTCTTACCAGTCTTGCGGTCACCAATGATCAACTGACGCTGACCACGACCAATTGGGGTCATTGCGTCAATAGCCTTGATGCCGGTCTGCATTGGCTCTTCCACTGGCTGACGCTGCAGCACGGATGGTGCCTGCAGTTCCAGCACGCGGTCTTCCTCAGCTTCGATGGCGCCAAGGCCGTCGATTGGCTGACCCAATGGGTTGATAACGCGCCCAAGGAACTTGTCGCCGACTGGGATCGAGAGAACGTTTCCGGTCCTCTTGACTTCGTCGCCTTCCTTCAAGGTCTCAAAGTTGCCCAGCACCACAACGCCGACGCGGTTGGTGTCAAGGTTCTGTGCGACGCCGATCACGCCGCCTGGGAACTCGAGGAGCTCATTCGCCATAACGGATGGCAAGCCAGAAACCTGGGCGATACCATCTGCTGCGGAAATAACCACGCCGACCTCCTCACGGGAGGCCTCCGCGGAGTAGCTCGAGGTGTAGTTCGTAATCGCGCTACGGATCTCATCGGAGGAGATCGTAAGCTCCGCCATGTTCTTCCTGCTCTCGGTAGTTTGGTCCAGCAATTTCAATCAGTTTCTCGTCGTGTCTTAGGCGAAGTTTGCGCGGAGTCGCTCGAGTTTGCCCGAGGTGGATCCGTCGATAACTTCGTCGCCGACTCGGATGACAAGTCCACCGAGGAGGCTGGCATCAACCTCAGAGTGGATGTTCATCTCGCGACCATAAATACGCTCTAGCTTCTGTGCTAGTGCTTGGTTCTGCTCGTTGGTAAGCGGTGCGGCAGAGACAACGTGTGCAACATCGCGGTTCGCAAGTGCGGCAACCTCTTTGGAGAGGTTGTTGATGTCGTCAATCGCGTTGCGCTCGGGGCGCCCAATCACCTGAAGTGCAAGGGCTTCGGTCACTGCGGTGACCTTGCCGTACAGCACCTTGGCCAGGAGTTCGCGCTTATTGTTGCGGTCGGCACTGCGGTCGTCGAGGAGCAGCGTGAGTGCTGGCTCCTTTTCGAGGATTCGAGACAAGCGGAAAAGCTCGTCTTCTACCTGTGCAAGTTGCCCTTGCCCCTCCGCGAAGCGAAGCAGCGAACGACGACCCAAGGTCACCAGTCCGGTGCGGAATTCACGGGGGTTCGACCAAGTCTGGGATGCTGCAGTGTTGAGCACCTCCAGGGTGGCCTGGGAAACCTTTCCGCCAAACACAGCAGAAATCAAGCCTGCACGCTTGTCAGCGGTGGAGGATGGGTCCGCTACTGCAATGCGCAGTGCGCGCTCGCCGTCCAGGGTATCCACCACTTTGAAAAGCTCAGCGCCGGTTTGCGCTGCCACTGCACCAGCGTTTTCCTTTGCCTCCCACAGTGCTGTGTCGAGGTGGGAAATCACTTGGTCCAGTGCGTTGCGGCTCGCTGCGTGCATTGTGCCTACTTTCCTGCCGGTGCCACGGTGTCGAGATCCGCCAGGAACTTATCAATCGTGCCGGAACGCTTGACGTTCTCGGAGAGCTGCTCACCAAGGAGGCGCTCTGCAAGGTTGATGGAGTTCTGACCCATCTCGCGGCGAAGCTCAGCCACTACCTGCTCACGCTGGGCGGCCAGTTGCTTCTCACCGGACTCGATGATGCGGTTGCTCTCCTCGGTAGCCTTTGCCTTCATCTCAGCTTCGATCTGCTTACCCTTTGCACGGGCTTCTTCGCGGATCTCTGCTGCTTCAGCGCGGGCTTCTGCGAGCTGAGCATTGTACTTCTCAAGCGCGGCCTTAGCTTCGGCCTGTGCGACCTCTGCGCGTTCAATGCCGCCCTTGATCCGGTCCTCACGCTCGGAAAGGACTTCCTGGAACTTTGGAAGAACGAACTTCCAAAAGAGAATTCCAATAACTACGAGCACGACGAGCGACCAGACGATGTCGTAAGAGGCAGGCAGGAGCACATTTGGCTGGCTCTCCAGAGGGAGAGTCTCAGCGCCACCTGCTGCCAGGTAGTTGATGACGTTCGTCATGAATCTCAGGCTTTCGTCAGTTGTTGGAATGTATTAGAGGATGAAGCCTGCTGCGAGGCCGATGAGGGCGAGAGCCTCAACGAATGCGATGCCGAGGAACATGGTGGTGCGGAGCTGGCCGGCCATCTCAGGCTGACGTGCCATGCCCTCGAGAGCCTTACCAACGAGGATGCCGATGCCGAGGCCTGGGCCGATGGTTGCGAGGCCGTAGCCGACGGTTGCGATGGAGCCGGAAATGCCAGCAGCTTCCTGAGCCAGGATGACTTCGTTCATGAGAGTGTCGTTCCCTTTCTTGGTGCTCTTGGGAAGTTTTCCCAGGAGCTAAAAGTATGAATGTTGTAGAGACTTGTGATCCGCGGGATGCGCGGGGTCAGTTGTTCATCGGTGTTCGTCAGTGCTCATCTGCGTGCAGCGACAATTCGATATACACGGCAACCAGCAGGGCGAAGATGTATGCCTGCAGGAAAATCACCAGCATCTCGAAGAGGGTGAACGCAACGCCGGCCACGATGGTCAGCGCGGACAGTGCGGTCCAACCATTCATCTGCCAGAAGAAGAAGTTGGTAGCAGAGAAGAGCAGAACCAGGATGATGTGACCAACGAGCATGTTGGCCATGAGACGAACCGTCAGTGTTGCTGGACGCAGGATGAAGGTGGAGAGAATCTCCAGAGGCACAACCAGAATGTGCAGCAACGGCGGCAGGTTCGGAATCACCACGGAAGACTTCACATACTTGAAGAAGCCGTAGCGCTTCGAACCTGCGTAAATGAAGGCAATGTAACCGAACAGCGCCAGCACGAGAGGCATACCAATGCGTGCGTTTGGCGAGATGTTCAGGAAAGGAATCACCGAAGGCACATTCATCACGAGGACGATGAAGAAGATCGTGGCCAGCACGGGGAGGAAACGACGTCCCTCCTTCTTGCCCAAAATCTCTTCTGCAATGTGAATTCGGACGAAGTCCAGCAAGTACTCAGCAACGTTTTGCACACCTGAAGGCACAAGCTTCGGGTTGCGCATGGCGATGACAAAGAACAAGCCCAAAATTACAGCCATCAACAGACGGACGAACATCAGACGGTCGATTGTGAACCAGCCGTTCGCCACGTCGGCGAACCACAAGGCATCCGGGAAGAATTCGTGTTCCAGAGAGGGTGCGTGAAACTCACCCTTCATGGACAGTGTTGTAACGCTCAGCGTTCTCTCCCGTGTTCGGGCCGCAAACCTTGGGTTCCCAAGACTGCGGTGCGATGGACGTCTAAAAAACTCTCTGCGGCCGCCACGGATTCCGTCGCACATCAGCATGGCGCTCGCAGGGGAATTGCCTTGGGCAAGAACTCCTCAACCAAAGGTTGCACCCACTCCGGCACACGCTTTGGATTTGGGCAGCCTTTCCCAAGTGACCCGCGAAATACACTATCAGGCAAAACAAGGGGAATTCATGTGGGCTCGGCGCCGCCTTTGCCCCCCTTATCCACACCACCGCAAACAACATGCTTTAGCACTGAAAATACAACTTTGTAAGCTCAGTCACACCGCGGGAGAAAGGGGGTAATTCTTCCCGATGCATCTCCCCCTTTCGGGTGTAGCTCGACTACTCGGTCCCAACAGGTCCTCAACAGGGTGCCAAAGCCCTGAGGTGCACATGCAAAAACCGCGCCCAGCAAACGCTGGCGCGGCTACAGCAAGTGACGGCAAATCCCCTAGCTCACGTAGGTCACCTTTGCGGTGATAACCCCATAGACCTCGCAGGCGAGCACAACCACCAGAGCGAGCACCACGGTCACAAAAAGGGCGATCGGATCGTAGAAGGTCATATCTCGGATGAAGTAGAACACGATGATCACCGCAACGATCTTCACCAGCCAGCTCCCCAGAACCACAGCACCGGTGGTGGAAGCGCTAGTGTTCGCGGTGAGTAGCACGCTGAGCACGGTCAGCAACACGAAACTACCGCCAATCGCCGCACCAATGAGTACGCCCCAAATTCCTGGCAGGTCACGCAGCGCTCCCCAGAGAGACAAACTCATCAAAGTGATCACCACAAGGGCAACGCTGCCAAACTTTAATGCCCGCAAAAGGGGGCGGCGCTGATCATCGTATTGCGAAATCTCGCCCGTTTTCTCCCCCACTGCGCTGGCATTTGGCGCGGGAGTCACCGGGACATTTTCTACATTTCCGGCGTTTTGGGAATTTTCTTGCTCATTGGTGCTCACGGTTGATCAATCCTACACATCGCTGGAAATTAATTGCTTTCAAGGCTTTCCTGTGCCGCTCGCTGCACGGGCCGCCAGGTGATGCCTACCGCGGCCGCAATAGCTACGACCACACCGGTGGTTGCCACCGCAGGTGGGACAACGGAGTAGCTCACTGCACCGAAGGCCACCACCATCACCCAGGTATAGAGCACCAGCACCACCCGGCGGTGCGTGTGTCCAAGGGAAAGGAGGCGGTGGTGCAGGTGCATCTTGTCCGCGGAAAAAGGTGACTGGCCACGGCGGACCCTGCGGACAACGGCCATCACAAGGTCGAGCAGCGGCACAAATACCGCCGCGATGACCACGATCATGGGGCTCATGAGGGCAATAATGTCCACCGTGCCGTAGAGGCTCATGTCAATCTTGCCACTGGCGGAGGTGGAGGCCGCAGCCAGCATGAGACCGATGAGCATAGAACCGGAATCGCCCATGAAGATCCTGGCGGGCTCGAAGTTGTGGGGCAGGAAGCCTGCGCACATCCCCACCACTGCGGCGGCGATGATCGCCGGTGGGTAGGCAGACACCATGCCGCCCTGGTCATGGAGGATGGTCAGCGAGAACACCAAAATCGCGCCCGCAGCGATCATGCCCAGACCCGCAGCTAGGCCATCAAGGCCATCCACAAAGTTGATTGCATTGATCAAGGTCACGGTGAACAGCACGGTGATTACGGTAGAGGCCACCTGGTCCAACACGATGGTGGTTCCCCCACCAAAGGGCACGTAGAGCACAGTCCAGTTGATGCCGAGCAGGCTCATCACCACTCCGGCCAGCACTTGGCCAGTGAGTTTGGTGATTGCGTCGAGTTCATAGAGGTCATCGATCACGCCCACCAGCACAATCACGAACGCCCCCCACACCACGGCATTCATCTCTGGCGTCACGGGCTGGAAGCCGCGAGTCAAGGCAGGAAACTGGTCCGCTACGAAAATTGCGGAAAGCGCCCCGGAGAACATTGCCACTCCACCGATTCGCGGGGTGGGTTGCTTGTGGACGTCACGTTCGCGGATCTCCGCCATGTGCCCAGAGCGCACCATGATGCTGCGCACAATGCCGGTGGTGATGAAGGTAAGCGCTGCCGCTACCAGGATCACCAACCCGAGTTCGCGCAGCGGGACGCCGGCCACCCCCATCTATCGCAGGGCCTCTACGTCCAGCTCAAGTACCTCTGCAATCCGCTCAGCGCTGATCGCACCTTCACGGAGAATGCGTGGGGTCTGCCCGGACAAGTCCACGATGGTGGAGGCAAGCCCAAGGGCGCACTCCCCGCCGTCGAGGTAGATCGCTACGGATTCGCCGAGCTGTTCCTTGGCGGCATGCACTGTTGCCGGTGGGGTCTGCCCAGAGATGTTGGCGCTGGACACAGCCATTGGGCCAGTCCGGCGCAGCAGCTCGATCGCCACGGGATGCAGCGGCATGCGCAGCATCACAGTGCCGCGAGTATCGCCGAGGTTCCAGGGCAGGCTTGGGGCCTGCGGCACAACGAGCGAAAGCCCACCTGGCCAAAATGCTTCAATGAGCGTGCGCAGCTGCGTGTCAAAGGTGTGCACGAGCCCCCGGGCGGTATCCCAACTGCCCACGAGCACCGGCACCGGCATGTCTGGGCCACGGCGTTTGGTTTCCAAGAGTTTGGCTACCGCGCGGTTATCAAACGCATTGCACCCCAGGCCGTACAGGGTATCCGTGGGCATCACTACAAGGCGCCCGGACTCCACTGCGTCCACAGCGGCGGAAATGCCGGCCTCGCGCGATTGTGCATCCGCGCAGTCATAAATCCTGCTCAACGCTTCACTCCATCATCGATTGAAGGCTTGGTTTGTGCTTTATCTGCACTTACCTTACTCGCCATCACAAATCGCTCGCGCCCGGCGAGGTCGCGAACATTTGAAATATCGTCAAATTGCCCAGATTCCGCAAACAGCTCTCGGGTTGCTTGGGCTCTGGAGTCGTCGTGTTCCACCCCAACTACGCCACCCGGTACCAGCAGCGCGGCGGCGATTGGCACCCATTGTTGTAGAAAATCCATACCGCTTTGCCCGGAGAACACGGCCATGTGGGGGTCGTGGTACACCTCGGGCTGCAGGTCCTGCGACTCCGGCACATACGGCGGATTGCACACCAGCACGTTCACGCGCCCGAGCAGGTCCCCATAGGTCTCCAGGTCCAGGGCGTCCCCTCGAATCAGGGTCGCCCTCCCCGCGAGGTTTCGCTCAGCGTAGCTCGCGGCCGCCTCGGAAAGCTCCACGGCATAGACGCTCGCTTTCCGACGTTCACCGGCGACGTACGCAGCAATGGCTCCAGTGCCGGTGCAGACATCAAGCACCAGCGCACCGTCGAAGGCCTGCTGGGCAGCCCAGTGCGCCAGCAGCTCGGTTTCGGGGCGAGGGATGAACACACCCTCCCCTACCTGCATCTCGTGCGGGCCAAACCATGCGCGGCCCAGCAGATGTTGGAGGGGGACGCGCTGGGCTCGTCGTTCCACGAGCTCTTTGTAGCGCCGTGTGAACTCCGCATCCATCTGCTCGCGGCGGCGCAGGCCCACCTGGTTGTCCGGGATGCCCAGGAGGTGCGCGGCAAGCGCGATGGCGTCGACGCGCGGCGAGGCCACCCCGGATGCTTCCAGGATGGCCTCTGCTTGGCGCAGTTGCTCGTGCAACACTGGCAAAATCCCCGGTTAGGAGGCTTCTGCCTCAAGGCGCTCGGCGCGCTCGGCTGCCTGTAGGGCGCTGAAGAGATCGCCCAAGTCACCGCCCAGCACCGAGTCAAGGTTGTTCGCCTTGTAGCCAATGCGGTGGTCGGTGATCCGGTTTTCCGGCCAGTTGTAGGTGCGGATGCGCTCCGAGCGATCCATCGTGCGGATCTGCGCGGCGCGCCCCTCTGCGGCCTCAGCGTTGGCCTGCTCCTCGGCGAGGGCCTGCAGACGAGCTGCAAGCACTTGCATGGCGCGAGCCTTGTTCTGGATCTGCGAACGCTCCTTCTGGCAGGTCACCACAATTCCCGTGGGCAGGTGCGTAATACGCACTGCGGAGTCCGTGGTGTTCACACCCTGGCCACCCTTGCCGGAGGAACGGTACACGTCCACGCGGAGGTCCTTGTCATCGATCTCTACCTCGCCTACCTCGTCAGGCTCTGGGTAGACCAGCACGCCGGCGGCGGAGGTTTGGATTCGTCCCTGCGATTCCGTCACGGGGACGCGCTGCACGCGGTGCACACCGCCCTCGAACTTGAACTGGCTCCATGCGCCGTCCCGGGAGGGCTGCTTGGAGCGGATAGACATGGTCATGTCCTTTACACCGCCCAAGTCAGACTCTGCGAGGTCCAGGATTTCCGTGGTAAAACCGTTCTTTTCGGCATAGCGCTGGTACATGCGGGCGAGCTCGCCTGCAAACAGGGCTGCTTCCTCGCCACCTGCACCGGACTTGATTTCCATCACGATGTCGTCGCCATCATGTGGGTCGCGTGGCGCGAGCAGGTCAGCGAGCTGCTCCTCGTACTGCACCACCTCTGCCTCCAGGCGGGTCACTTCCCCTTGGAACTCGTGGTCCTCATGGGCCATTTCGCGGGCGTCAGCCAAATCCTCACGCGCTTGCACCAGCTTGGTGTTCACGTTGATGATCGGCTGCAGCTCCGAATAGCGCTTTGAGAGCTTGCGGAACAACGCCTGGTCATTCATCGTCTCCGGATCGGACATCTGCATTTCGATGCCCTGGTACTCCGCAACGATGTCATCAACCAATGAAACCTGGTTCGCCATTATTCCTCCTCGGCGTCAGCAGCCATTGGGGCGGAAGAGGCAACCTGCATCAGGAACTCACCGTTGTTCTTGGTCTTCTTGAGCTGCTTGATCAGCAAATCAATTGCCTGCTGATTATCCAGCGCGGAGAGGATGCGGCGCAGCTTGTGCATAATGCGCGCCTCCTCAGGGGCAAGCAGCAGCTCGTCTTTACGCGTACCGGAAGGATTCACATCCACGGCTGGGAACACGCGGCGCTCGGAGATCTTGCGGTCCAGCTTCAGCTCGGCGTTGCCGGTGCCCTTGAACTCCTCGAAGATCACGGTGTCACCTGCGGAACCAGTCTCCACCATCGCGGTTGCAATGATCGTGAGCGAGCCGCCATTTTCAATGTTGCGAGCAGCTCCAAGGAAGCGCTTTGGCGGGTACAGGGCGTTGGAGTCCACGCCACCGGAGAGAATACGGCCGGATGCCGGGCTGGAGTTGTTGTACGCGCGACCCAGACGAGTGATGGAGTCCAGCAGGACCACCACGTCTTGTCCCTGCTCCACCAGGCGCTTGGCGCGCTCGATGGCGAGCTCGGCCACGGCGGTGTGCTCGCTCGGTGGGCGGTCAAAGGTAGAGGCGATAACCTCACCCTTCACGCTGCGCTGCATGTCCGTCACTTCTTCGGGGCGCTCATCCACCAGCACCACCATGAGGTAGCACTCAGGGTTGTTGGTGGCAATCGCGTTCGCGATGTTCTGCAGGATGGTGGTCTTACCGGCCTTCGGCGGGGAGACGATCAGCGCACGCTGGCCCTTACCAATCGGCATGATGAGGTCAATCACGCGGGTGGTGAGGATCTTCGGATCAGTTTCCAGGCGCAGGCGCTGGTTCGGGTACAGCGGGGTGAGCTTGGAGAAGTCTGGGCGACCCTTCGCCTCCTCCACGGTCATGCCGTTCACTGAGTCCACGCGCACCAGCGGGTTGTACTTCTGGCGATTGCGGCCGCGGCCAGCGGTTTGCTCGTGGCCCAGGCGCACCTGACCTACGATCGCGTCACCCGCGCGCAGGCCCAGGCGGCGGATCATTTGGTTGTTCACGTACACATCCGCGGGCCCTGGGTGGTAGCCGGAGGTGCGCACGAATGCCACGTTGTTATCCACGATGTCCAAAATGCCGGCCACCTGCTGCAGCACGTCATCCTCGCGGACCTCGTTGTTCTCTCCATCGCGGTCGCGGCCGCGGCGGTTGCGTCGGTTCCTGCGACCGTTGCGATCGTTCCGATCGTTCCGGTCACTGCGGTCACTGCGGTCGTTTCGGTCGCTGCGGCGGTTGTTCTGAGCGGTGTTGCCCTCGTCTTGCTGCTCCCCCTGGGCACGCTCGCCGTTGCCCGCATCCTTGGAGGCGTCAGAGTCAGCGTGATCCTTGGCGTTGTCCTGCGGAGCTGCGGTATCTCGCTGTCCGCGCTGCTCACGGCGGGCGCGGTTCCGGCGTGCCCGGCGCGCTGCGGAGCGAGATTCGTAGCGCACCTCCTCGCTGCCGTTGTCGCCGGAGTTGTCGCCCGAATTATCGCTGCCTGGCTCAGCGCCGCTTTCAGCACGAGCTGCCTGAGCGGTGGCCTCGCGGGTGGCGTCGGTAGCTTGTGGCTGCTCCTGGGGCGCTGCGCTGCGGGTTGCACGACGGCGGCGGCCTCGTGGTTCCTGCTCAGCTTGTGCTTGCTCGCCGTTGTCCACCGCAGCGGTGTGTTCTGGAGCGCGCTGCTCTTCGGAAGCCGGCGCTGCTGCGCTTGCCTTGGTTGCGCGGCGTGGTTTGGAAGTCTGTGCGGATGCTTGGCCGCTTCCCCCTTGTGCGCCGGTAATTGCGGCGATCAGTTCGCCTTTGCGCAGGCCGGAGGTGCCTTTGAGGCCAAGTTCAGCGGCGATCTTGCGCAGTTCCGGCAGGCGCAGGGCAGCGAGGTTGCGCTGTGCGCCGTTGTCTGAATCAGACACAGGTGTCCTTTCATCGTTTACTGTGCACGCGGTTTGGTGTGGGCCGATTGCCCTGTGGACCCGTCGTGATGCATGTGGCGGCCTGTCGCGCCGCCGAACATGCTGCGGCATAGCGTTGGTTCAACCTTGCTTGTGCAAGGTGTTGGTTCCCAGCGCTCCCCAACGAGGGCTCGCGATGCACACCTTGCGGTGGGCAGGCGAAGAGTTGGTACACGAGTAAGATTTCTGTGGATGTGCTGTGCCAATGCTTCTGTGGGAACCCCCAAATGAAGACCCCAACCGAAGAACTGACACAAACCGTGATGCCACTTTGAACGTCACCCTCAGGTTTTTGCTGAGGGCCCCAGCGAGCCGGGCAATGCTGCTCAAAGCTATTTCTGGCATATTTTTTCAAAGACATTGCCGGCACCGAAGCACCACAAGGCGTTGCGCAGTGATTGCGCGTTGCTGTGTTGCGTTGAGGTCCCGTTTCCCTCCTTGTTGGGCAGGGAAAGCACTTCTTAAAGAGTGTGCTTGACGCAGTTTCTTGTTCAGGCTTGCTGCGTTGTTTGCAACTTGGCGCCCACGGGTGGGCCTTTAGTCTGTGCTCAAGTCTAGGGCCAAGTGTAGCGCAAGTTGTCCGGGGAGCTGCAACACGCGCCCCATTTTGCAAAACATCAATTCGGACAAGCACCTTGTCTCCTTGCCCGGAAGCCCATGCCCCGCTCACCGGATTGGCACTAAGGTGGTGTGCATGCGTTCAACCATGCAGGATCTCCCATTAAACCTTTCCCGCATCCTCCAATACGGCTCCACGGTGCACGCGGAAACAAAGGTGAAAACGTTTGACGGCGAAGTTCCTCACGAGACCACCTTCCAGGAAATTGGCGCCCGTGCCGCGGCACTTGCACACGCGTTGCGCGATGAACTTGGCATCACCGGGGACCAACGTGTGGCCTCACTCATGTTTAACTGCGCCGAACACCTGGAAACCCTTTTCGCGGTGGCCTGCATGGGGGCAGTGTTCAACCCGCTGAACAAGCAGCTCATGGATGACCAGATCCTGCACATCATCAACCACGCCGAGGATGAGGTCATCATCGCCGACCCACGCCTGGCCAAACAGCTCGGCGGCATCCTGGCGCAGGGCTGCCCCACGGTCCGGGCGGTGGTGTTCATTGGCACGCAGCCGCTTGCCGACGCCGCGCAGTACATCCCAGGGCACATTGAATGTCACCGCTACGAGGAGCTGCTGGACGCCCGCTCCACCGTATTTCGCTGGCCGGTGCAGGAGGAGCACACTGCGGCGGTGATTTGTTATTCCACGGGCACCACCGGCGCACCGAAGGGCGTGGTGTATTCACACCGGGCGCTGTATTTGCAATGCATGAACCTGCGCACCACGGACTCCTTGGCCGTGGCGCACGGACAGTCTTTTCTGTGCTGTGTGCCGATTTACCACATCCTAAGCTGGTGCGTGCCGCTCGCGGCATTCATGTCCGGCACCCCATTGGTGTTCCCCGGGGCGAATGTCTCCGCACCGCGCCTGGCTGAGATTATTGCTACGGCGCTGCCGCGCGTCGCTAATGGTGTGCCCACGCTCTGGATTCAGTTGATGGTGCATTATATGCGGACTCCCCCTGAGCGCATGAGTCTGCAAGAAATCTATGTGGGCGGCTCTGCCGTGCCGCCGGTGCTCATTAGCCTGTGGGAGCAGCGCTACGGTGTAGACGTGGTGCATGTGTGGGGTATGACGGAAACGCTTTCCATTGGTACCGTGGCCCGGCCGCCATCGGGTGTGTCCGGTGAGGCGCGCCAACGCTACCGCGAATCCCAGGGCCGCTTCCCTGCCTCACTGGAATACCGCGTGGTTAACGACGGCGAAATTGTGAGTTCCACAGACAGGAACCAGGGTGAGATCCAGGTGCGCGGCAACTGGGTGACCGGTCAGTACTACCACTCTCACTCCGAGGAACCGGGCGGCAGCGCCGCTGAGTTCCGCGCCAAACAGGTGGATGACGCCCCGGATCAGTTCACCCCCGACGGCTGGCTGCGCACCGGCGATGTAGGCTCCGTGACCAGCGACGGCTTCCTCACCATCCATGACCGCGCGCGCGACGTTATCCGTTCCGGCGGCGAATGGATCTACTCCGCACTGCTGGAAAACGCCATCATGGCGGCAAGTGAAGTGGTGGAGGCCGCGGTGATTGGCTACCCAGACAAGAAATGGGTAGAACGCCCCCTGGCTGTGACCGTGCTCTCCCCAGGCGTTGAGCGATCCACCGCCACCGCTGAGGCGCTGAGGGACAAGCTCCGCAGCGCTTTCCCCGCCTGGATGCTGCCCGAGTACTGGACCTTTGTAGATTCCATTGACAAGACCTCAGTGGGCAAGTTCGACAAAATTGATCTACGCACCCACCTTGCCGATGGTGATTTCACCATCATCGCGCTGCAGGGCCCGGGGTCGCAGGAAGGCGCTCCCAGAGCGGAGGCTGTAGAGGCTGAGGCCGCTGCGGAGGATGTGGAGGCAACAGAAGACTAAGCCCACCACAAGAACGGAACCCCACCAGCAACGATAGCTGGTGGGGTTCCGTGTAGCTCGCTTCCCTTGAGGCCGGGCTTACTTGAGCACCTTCACCTCAACGGGGCCGGCAACCTCAAGCGGGAGCACCCGAATGCCTTGCTCGCGTGCTTCGTCGAGCAGGCTCTGGGCCACGTCTTCCGTGCCAAGCACCATGATGGTTGGGCCTGCGCCGGAAAGATAGGCGGCGTACCCGCGGTTGCGCAGGCGGTTCACCCACTCGGCGGTCACGGGCATTACGTCTGCGCGGTACGGCTGGTGCAGGCGATCTCGGGTGCCCTCCCACAACAGCGAAGGGTCCTGCTGCAACGCTACGGTCATCACCGCGCAGCGGGACACATTAAAGCGGGCATCCAGGTGTGTGATGTCCGTGGGCAGCACACGACGCACCGCCTCTGTGGAAACGTGGAAAGAAGGCACAAGCGCTAACGCCTTGATGTCCGAGTGAACGGGGATGTTCACCGCCTTGAACTGCGGTTCGGTGCGGCCATCCACTGGCACCTCAGTCCAGGAAACCACCGCGCCGCCAAGCACGGAGGCGCCAGCGTTGTCCGGGTGGCCTTCAAAAGCGGAAGAAAGCTGCACCACCTGGGCGTCACTCAGCGGGAACCCGGCGAGCCCATTCGCCGCAGCCACGCCCGCTACCGCCGCCGCGGCGGAAGACCCGAGGCCGCGGGACTGAGGAATGTTGTTGTGGCAGACCACGCGCAGCCCTGGCGCGTGGACGTCGGCAGCCGCCAAACCTGAGCGGATTGCCTTCACAACCAAGTGCGAACCATCCAGAGGCAGCTCGCCCTGGCCCTCACCGAAGACCTCCACTTCAAGGCCAGAGGCGATGACTTCCACCTCAACCGTGTCATAAATGCCCACGGCAAGGCCAAGCGTGTCAAAACCAGGGCCAAGGTTCGCGCTGGAACCTGGGACGGTCACGGAAACTTTTTTGCCTACAGAAAGCTCAACGGACATCGGTCTACTCGCTTACCAAACGAATAACGGAATTGACGTGCTTCACATAGTCAGCCTTGGCGATAACCTCCACAGTCTGCGCCAACTCGCGCTCTGTGGCGGTGTGGGTGACCACGATCAGGCGCGCGCCGCCGTTCTTCTCCTCTTGGCGCAGGGTGCGCAGGGAAACGCCATGCTCAGCAAAGGTTTTTGCCAGCTCGGCGAGCACGCCCACACGGTCTTCGATCTCCAGGTCAATGTGGTAGCGGGTTGGCACGTCGCCGAAGCTCGCGATTGGCAAGTTCGCGTACGTGGACTCCCCTGGTGCACGGCCGCCGGTGACCTTGTTGCGTGCTGCACCCACAATGTCACCGAGCACCGCTGATGCGGTTGGGTTACCGCCTGCACCGTTGCCGTAGAACATTAGGCGGCCAGCGGCCTCTGCCTCCACGAACACTGCGTTGAAAGACTTGGACACACTCGCCAAAGGGTGCTCGCGGGGCACCAAGGTTGGGTGGACGCGGGCGGAGACGAACTCATTGCCCTCGGCATCCTTGAGGCGCTCACAAATAGCCAGGAGCTTGATGGTGTACCCTGCGGACTTCGCAGCCTCGATGTCATCAGCGGTGATTTTGGTGATGCCCTCGCAGAACACATCGTCGGCGGTCACGCGGGTGTGGAACGCCAAGGATGCCAAGATGGCGGCTTTCGACGCCGCATCGTGGCCCTCAACGTCAGCGGTTGGGTCGGCCTCCGCGTAGCCCAGGCGCGTTGCCTCTGCGAGCATGTCATCGTAGGAAGCGCCGGTGGAATCCATGGCGTCCAGGATGAAGTTGGTGGTGCCGTTCACGATGCCTGCTACAGACTGCACCTGGTCACCAGCCAGAGAGCGGCGCAGCGGGCCAACCACAGGAATAGCGGCCGCAACAGCAGCCTCGAAGTAGAGGTCCACACCGGACTCTTCAGCCGCCTTTGCCAGCTCCTCGGAGTGTGCCGCAACCAGAGCCTTGTTTGCGGTCACCACGGACTTGCCACCTCGCAATGCGTCCAGCACGAGCTCACGGGGGTAATCAATGCCACCGATGACCTCCACCACCAGGTCAACGTCGGAACGCGCGATCAGTGCGCGGGCGTCATCGGTGAGCAGGCCCAGCTCATCAGCCAGGGACCCCTTGTGCTTTTCCACATTGGAAACCGCCACGCCGCGCACTGCTACCTCGGCGCCGATGCGGTGGAAGAATGCGTCAGCGTTTTCATGCATGAGGCGCAACACCTGCGAACCCACGGTGCCGTAGCCAAGAATCGCAATACCAACCTGGGAGGTGGAAACGGCGCCTGTGGCGGCACTATTGGGAGCAGAAGTAGCAGTCATGGTGATCCTTCATTCGAGTTAACTGCCTCCCCGCGCTGCGCATGGGAAAACCATTCGCAGTGAGGAGACGCATTGTTGAACGGGGGTTTTCAACTGGATTTCAACAACGGTGAAACAACAAATATGGTGCATTCACCCGCGACTAACACAAAATTTGCGCTGCGGGTTATGAACTAAAGAGTGTACTGCATGCAGCGAAAACCGCGAATTATGCGGGGGATGCGGCCTCAATTTCTCAATTGCCAGCCTCAAGCGCAATCAAGTCCTCAACGGTCTGCCTGCGCAGCATGAGTTCCGCCTGCCCGCCGCTCACGCTCACCACCGCAGGTTTGGTCATCATGTTGTAATTGCTGCTCATGGCGTAGCAATAGGCGCCCGTCGCAGCCAGAGCCACCAGGTCCCCTTCCGCGATGTCCTGCGGAAGATCGGCATCGTTGATCAGGATGTCGCCGCTTTCGCAGTGCGAACCGACGATCCGCGTTGGCACAGATTCTCCCTCTACAGTCCGGCCCACAGCGCGGACGTCGTACTGCGCCTCGTACAGCGCTGGGCGGATGTTGTCACTCATCCCCCCATCCACGGCCAGGTAGCGGCGTGTTTCGGTGTCGCTGATGTGCACGTCTTTCACGGTGCCCACGGTATATACCGTCACGGTAGAAGGCCCAGCGATGGCCCGCCCAGGCTCCACCAATACCCGCGGCGGCGCCACACCGAGCTCCTCCGCTTCCGCGCGCACTGCCTTCAGCAAGTCCTGAGCTACCGCATCCACGTCCAAAGGTTGCTCGTCCTCGGTGTAAGCAATGCCGTAGCCGCCACCGAGGTCCAGCAGCTCCAGGTCCACGCCCAGTGAGTTATGGATTTCTCGTTGTAGCCCCAGCACGCGTTGCGCCGCCAACTTGAAGCCTTCAGCATCAAAGACTTGCGAACCCACGTGGCAGTGCAGGCCAACCAGTTTCAATCCTGGCAATTCGATGGCCGCCTTGGCCGCCGCGAAGGCAGAGCCAGACGTCAAGGAGAAGCCAAACTTTTGATCCTCGTGGCTGGTGGCAATGAATTCATGGGTGTGGGCCTCGATGCCAGGCTTCACGCGGACCAGCACCTCCTGCTCCTTACTCAGTTCCTGCGCCACCTGCGCCAAACGGTGCAGTTCAGTGTGGGAATCCAGCACCACATGGCCCACGCCCTCGGCAACGATGGTGCGCAGGAAGGCCTCTTCCTTGTTGTTTCCGTGCGCGGTGATGCGCTGGGCCGGGAACCCCGCTCGCAGGGCCACCTGTAGCTCGCCGAGCGAGGCAACGTCCAAGTTCAGCCCCTCTTCTTCCACCCACTTGGCAATCCGCATACTCAAGAACGCTTTGGAGGCGTAGTGCACGTTCTCCGCGCCGCCAAAGGCTCGCGCCATCGCCCTGCAGCGGCTTCGGAAATCATCTTCGTCCACCACAAACAGCGGCGTTCCGTACTCGGCGGCCAGATCAGCGAGCCCCACGCCGCCAATCTGCACCTGCCCTTCCACTCGCTGCGCGCCAATGGGCCACACGTGCGCGGGGATGGTGTTGAAGTCAGTCATAGTGGTGCGGGCTCTCCCTTGATCAGTGGGCGCGGAATAGAGTTGCGGTTGGAATTTGGCTGAACCACGCCCCCAAGGCCCAAGGCCTTAGAAGGCGCGGCTACTTGGGGGCGTTTCATTACATGCGCTCAGGAGCGCTCACACCGACCAAGCCCAGGGCATTTGCCAGCACCTGGCGGGTTGCGGCTGCAAGCGCCAAACGGGCGGTGTGGATTGGCTCAGCCTGCTCGCCCTGCTTTGGCAGGATCTGGCAGGAATCGTAAAAGCGGTGGAAGGTACCAGCCAGCTCCTCGGCGTAGCGGGCAACGCGGTGAGGTTCGCGCAGATCAGCAGCGCCCTTCACCACGGCCGGGAACTCGCCGAGGGTGCGGATCAGATCGCCCTCACGCTCGTGCACGAGCAGGCTGAGATCAAGCTCCGCCCCGGCGCCGGAGTTTTCCACGCCCAAGCCAAGCTCAGCCGCCTTACGCGCAATGGAGCACAGCCGCGCGTGGCCGTATTGCACGTAGTACACCGGGTTATCCGAGCTCTGGGATTCCCACAGCGCCAAATCGATGTCCAAGGAAGAGTCCACGGAGGAACGCACCAACGCATAGCGAGCGCCGTCCACGCCGATAGCCTCCACCAGGTCATCCAGGGTGATCACGGTGCCGGCACGCTTGGACATCCTCACTGCCTTGCCGTCGCGGACCAGGTTCACCATTTGGCCAATGAGCACCTCCACGCGGGAGGGGTCATAGCCCATCGCTGCTGCTGCCGCCCGCAGGCGTGAAATGTAGCCGTGGTGGTCTGCGCCCAGCATGTAAATGGCCAGGGTGTGGCCCCGGTCGAACTTGTTCGCCACATACGCAATGTCACCGGCAATGTACGCGGCATCGCCGTCAGACTTAATCACCACGCGGTCTTTGTCATCCCCGTAATTGGAGGAACGCAACCACCAGGCACCCTCAGATTCGTACAGGTTTCCATTTTCTTTCAGCTTGTTCACGGCGGATTCCACTGCCCCGGACTCGAATAGGGAGTTTTCGTGGAAATACACGTCAAAGTCCACGCCGAACTCATGCAGGGTGGTCTTGATGTGATCGAAAATGATCTGCACTCCGGTGGCGCGGAACGCCTCAGCCTTCTCATCCTCAGGCAGGTCCAGCACACCTGGGTTTGCGGCAAGTACCTGCTGCGCGATGTCCTGGATGTAGGCACCGCCATAGCCGTCTTCGGGAGTAGGCTCACCCTGCGCAGCGGCGATCAAGGAGTTGGTGTAGCGGTCAATCTGCCGGCCGTGGTCATTGAAGTAGTACTCACGGGTCACCTTCGCGCCTTGTGCTTCCAGCACGCGGCCAAGTGAGTCGCCCACCGCGGCCCAGCGGGTACCACCCAGGTGGATGGGGCCGGTTGGGTTGGCAGAGACGAACTCGAGGTTGATCACTTCCCCACTTAAATCAGTGGAGTGACCATAGTTGCTCCCTGCTTCCAGCACCTTGGCCACGATTTCACCCTGCGCCGCGGCAGCCAGGCGAATGTTCAAAAAACCAGGACCCGCAATTTCAGCGGATTCAATCTCCTCGCGCTGCGCCAGCTCATCAGCCAAAAGCTGAGCCAACTCGCGCGGATTCATCCCCACCTTTTTTGCAACCTGGAGGGCAATGTTCGTGGCGTAATCGCCGTGCTCAGGGTTGCGCGGACGCTCCACCACAACCGTCTCCGGCAGCGCGGCGGCATCCAAGCCGCGGGCAGCAAACACCTGCGCGGCAGACGTGGAAATGAGTTGAGAAAGATCTGCTGGGGTCATAAGGAGCTAGTTTAGCCCACAGGCTCAAACCCAGTTGACTCAAGCCAACCTCAAGCCAACACAGTCATGCCAGCAGGACCCCGGCAACTGCATGCCGCACCGCCGCGCGAGCGCCGTGCCCCCTAGGGGCGCTGGCGGCGTCGGCACCGCTGCTGGTTTTAGCCCACCACCATCCAGCCAAGGACTGGCGTGGACTGCAGGTACACCAGGATGCAGAGGTACAACAGCAGGCCTAGGGAGTACTTCCAGACCTCGGACATGATCACGCGCTCGCCGTTTTGCATTCCGGTGGCGTTGGCGGCAATGGCCAGGGTTTGTGGGCTCATCATCTTGCCAAGGGTGGCACCGGCGGTGTTCGCGCCAACCAGCAGCGTTGGGCTCACACCCACCTGACCTGCGGTAGTGGCCTGCATCTGGGCAAACAGGGCGTTTGCGGAGGTCGCGGACCCTGTGACCCATGTGCCCAACCAGCCAAGGACTGGGGAAAGCAACGGGAAGATCGCCCCGGTTGCTGCCAGGAACGCGCCGATGGAAGCGGTCTGTCCGGAAAGATTCATCACATAGGCCAGGCCCATCACCGCGGCGATGGTGAGCGCGGAGAAACGCATCTTGTACGCGCCCTTGCCCAGGTGGCCGATGCCCTCGGCAAAGCTGATCGCGTACTTGCTGTTCTTGCCGGTGAACACGTAGACGCACAGGGTGATCAGGCCGCAGATCATGAGGATCGTGCCTGGGGTGGACAACCAGTTGAAGTTGAAGATGGTGTTGGTCACGGGTTCGCCTTCAGCGTTCACCACGGCACCGTGGGTGACCGGCCATTCCACGCGGATGTCGGTGGCTTTGAGCGCGGCGGGGATGTCCACACCAAGGCGCCACAGGCTCGTGATGGAGAAGACCACCACAATGAGCAGGTACGGGAACAGCGCGAGGCCGGTCTGCTTGCCGCTGAGAACAATGGTTGCAGGGTCGATCTCCGAGGCCATCTCCTGCGGGGTGACCGGCTTCCATACGCGCAGGAACGCCACACCCACCGCGAGGGAAATGAGGCAGGCAACCACGTCCGTGAGCACGAAGGAGAAGTAGTTGGAGGCGATGAACTGCCCACCACCAAAGCTCACACCCAGCAGCAGCGCCATTGGCCACGTCTGGCGCATACCACGGACGCCGTCCATGATGAAGGCCAAGATGAACGGCACGATCAGCGCCACCAGAGACACCTGGCGCCCGGCCATCGCAGCAACTTGTTCACCTGGGATTTCCGCCAGCAAACCGCCGGTTGCAACTGGGATGCCCATCGCACCGAATGCCACGGGCGAACAGTTTGCAACAAAGGTCACGAGTACAGCCTTGATGGGCTTCAGGCCGATTGCCACCAACATGGCGGCCACAATCGCGATCGGGGCGCCAAATCCCGCGAGGGCCTCCAGAAGGCCGCCGAATGCGAAGCCGATCAACATGGCTTGCACACGCATGTCACCGCGGCCAATCTTGGAAAACACCGCGCGCAAGTCATCAAAACGGCCGGTAGCCACGGTGAGATCGTAAATCCACACCGCCATCCAGATGATGTACACAATCGGGAAGAGACCAAAGGCGGCGCCCTGCACAAATGCCATCAGGCTCAGCTCCGCGGGCATCCCAAACAGGAAGATCGCGGAGAGCAGTGCAACAACGGTACTTGCTAGTGCCGACCAATGCGCCGGCCACTTGAGCACCATCAGGAACACAAAGAACGCCAGCAGCGGCACGATTGCTGTGGCGGCACTTAAGCCCAGACTTCCCCCTACTGCGTTGGTTACCGCGGTAAACATGCGTCTCCTTTCACAGGCGCTCGCAGCGTCCCCTCTCGAAACCAGCCGGTGTACTGCGTGTGTGCGGGGCTTGACGGTGCGTTTCGACGCAGCCAAGACCCCAAGTCACAGCACTCCAGGGCGTGTTTCGGTGGAACGATCAAGCGCGCTTTTCTGAGCGGAAATGCACTCCGATTTCTGACCTTCCGGGGTGACCTTTGGGCTGACCTTTGGGGCTGACCTCTGGGGCTGACCTCTTTCCGATCTGAAGATTTCAAAATCTTTGGGAGGTCAATTGGGGTGGATGTTCCGCTCCTCCAATGCACTTGGTAGCCTACGCGCTGTCTATTAACTCACAACATTGCACAATTGTGCCCAATCCCACATTTTGGGCTTTTCGCTGGGATAGGGCCACGTTGATACCTCGGGCGGGCTCACTATTTGGGCCCCAAATTCCATTCTTCATGGAAAGCAAATCTGCTGGCAGGGCGCCCAATCGGGAATCGCCGCAACCCGTTGCACGCAGTTTTCACAGACGAAAAAGGTTATTTTGGTCACGCCTTTGGATTTTGCTTTCCCGTTCCCAAATACAGGTGTGAGATTTTATACAACGCCGGAAGGCAATTCACAGGAACGTCGGCAATACTCCAGAGAGTGCAATTTTCTGGATGCATTCACCTCATTTCCCGCTACGGGCTGCATCTGCGCTGCATAGCGCCGCAACGCTTCGATGAGGGCGCTTACCCGAACCGTTGAATACCCTTTCTCCGCCGTCCCCCATGGGCATTTCCACAACATTAATGTTTTGTAATTGCCGCAGGTAGAGGCCAGTTTTTGCGACGCAGCGTACTGGTTCGAACCGGTAGTATGGCAACAGACAGGCAAAGCACCTGCCGCGCACCCTACGAGGGAAATTTGCGTGACGGATTTATTTGCCGTTTACCCATTTTCCCAACGGACTAAGAAGGAGCCCCACCCATAATGAAAGTTGCGCTCTTTTCCACCTGCATCGGTGATGCAATGTTCCCCGATGCCTCCAAGGCAACTGCCCTCGTGCTTTCCCGCCTTGGCTATGAAGTGGTCTTCCCAGAAGCCCAAACTTGCTGTGGCCAAATGCACGTGAACACCGGCTACCAAAAAGAAGCCGTGCCACTGATTGAAAATTATGTTGAGGCGTTTTCAGATTCCTCGATTGACTATGTTGTTGCCCCATCAGGCTCTTGCATCGGTGCTGTTCGCGAGCAACACGAGCACATCGCGGAGCGCTACGGCTCCCCCGCTTTGCGCGACGGCGCCCGCACAGCGGCGAAGAAGTCACTGGACCTGCCCGAGTTCCTGATCGACGTTGCAGGCGTAGAAAACGTGGGCGCCTTCTTCCCACACAAGGTCACCTATCACCCTTCCTGCCACGGTCTGCGCTTCATCAAGCTCGGCGACCGCCCGTACCGCCTGCTTGAGAATGTGGAAGGCCTGCAGCTCATTGACCTTCCAAACAAGGAAGAGTGCTGTGGCTTCGGCGGCACCTTCTCCCTGAAGAACGCCGCAACCTCCGCTGCAATGGTGTCTGATAAATGCCGCAACATTGAATCCACCGGTGCTGAATTTGTCACCGGCGGCGATTCTTCCTGCCTGATGAACATCGCTGGCTCGCTTTCGCGCCAGCACGTAGGCATCCGCGCTATCCACCTCGCCGAGATCCTGGCCTCCACCAAGGAGCACCCATGGACCCCAACCTCGGCTGCTTACTCGAAGGAGTTCATGCTGTGAGCGTCCACCTTGGTACCCCAACCATGCCGCCTCGCGCCTCGGATACCTCCGAGCTGCGCCTCGGCGAGAACTTTGTCAAAGCCGCAAATGATGGCCTGAACAACGCCACCCAGCGCCGCAACCTCACCAAGGCAACCACCACGATCCGTGACAAGCGTCTGCGCGTCACTGCAGAAATCGAGGATTGGGAAGCACTGCGTGAGTCCGGCTCCCAGATCAAGCAGGATGTGGGCGCCCGCCTAGACGAGCTGCTGGTGCAGTTTGAGCAGGCCGTCACCGCCCGCGGTGGCCATGTCCACTGGGCCCGCGATGCGGAAGAGGCCTGCTCCATCATTGCCGGCCTGGTCAAGGAGACCGGCGAAGAGCATGTGGTGAAGATCAAGTCCATGGCAACCATGGAGATTGGCCTGAACGAGCACCTGCGCAAGGAAGGTATTTCTGCCCAGGAGACGGACTTGGCTGAGCTCATTGTGCAGCTTGGCCACGACCGCCCTTCCCACATCCTGGTGCCGGCAATTCACCGCAACCGCGCGGAGATCCGCGACATCTTCATCCGCGAGATGCCCAACACCGACGAGTCCCTAACCACGGAGCCAGCCGACCTCGCCGAAGCCTCCCGCATGTTCCTGCGCGAGCAGTTCATGAAGGCCAAGGTGGCTATCTCCGGCGCGAACTTCGGCATCGCCGAAACCGGCACCGTGGCCATTATGGAATCCGAGGGAAACGGCCGCATGTGCCTCACCCTCCCCGATACCCTGATCTCCGTGATGGGCATCGAGAAGATCCTGCCCACCTACCAGGATCTCGAGGTGTTCCTGCAGCTTCTGCCACGCTCCTCCACTGGCGAGCGTCAGGCACCGTACGTTTCCACGTGGACCGGTGTGACTGAAGGCGATGGCCCCCAGAACTTCCACATCGTGCTGGTAGACAACGGCCGCACTGCGGTACTGGCAAACGAACTTGGCCGCGAGGCACTCAAGTGCATCCGCTGCTCCGCTTGCCTCAACGTCTGCCCGGTGTACGAGCGTGCAGGCGGCCACGCATACGGCTCCACCTACCCCGGCCCAATCGGTGCAATCCTCACCCCACAGCTCACAGGCATCAAGGACAAGCACGATCCTTCCGCCTACCTTCCATACGCCTCCTCGCTTTGCGGACGCTGCAATGAGGTGTGCCCGGTGAAGATCCCGTTCACCGACATCCTCCTCGAGCTGCGCCACCAGAAGATCGAGACGGACAAGCCCAAGATCGAAGCCGGCCTCATGGGCGCGATGCAGCTCGCTTGGGGCAACGCCACGCTGTGGAACACCCTCACCAAGATGGTCTTCATGGGCCGCATCTTGGGTGGCACCAACCACAAGATCACCCACATGCCAAGCTTCTTGGCCGGCTGGACCAACGTCCGCGACACCGCCGTGCCACCAAAGAAGTCCTTCCGCCAGTGGTTCAACTCCGAAGAGGCCCAGGCATTGCTTGACGACGCGCGCAAGCAAGCAGGCACCAACGGCGAGCAGGCGAAGTAAAGGAAGTGCCAAACATGGACGCAAAAACAGAGATTCTTGAGCGCATCCGCAACGCCAACGCTTTGGCACACGCCCCAGAGCGTGTGGAGACCTCAAGGGACTACATCCAACACACCGACCTGCCCACAGACGAGTTGCGTGAATTGCTGATTGACCGCCTTGTGGACTACAAGGCGCAGGTAGTCCGCAGCTCAGCAGAGGACCTGGGAAAGACAATCCTGGAGGTGCTCAACGAGCGCGGCGCCAAAGACATCCGCTTTGCGCCAGGTCTCGACCCCGCGCTCTTCGAGGGTTTTTCCGGCACCGCCGAGGCAGACTCCACCTCCGTGGACCCACGCACCCTCAATGATGTTGATGCCGTGGTCACGGATTCCCACGTGGCAAGTGCCCAAACGGGCACGATCTGCCTGGAGTCCGGCGACCTCTGCGGCCGCCGCGCCCTCACGCTCGTACCCGACTGCCACATCTGCATCGTACGCATGGAAAACGTGGTGTATGGCGTCCCTGAGATGGTGGCAAAGCTCAGCCACGAGCTACCAAACACCATGATCTCCGGACCATCGGCCACCTCAGACATCGAGCTCAACCGCGTGGAGGGCGTACACGGCCCTCGCACCCTAATCTGCGTGATCGTGGATTAACCGCGAAACTCTACTCCCAGCAGGTTTGGTCAGCCACACCTGCTGGGTGCTAATATGAGCCAGGTTGCAATCCGCAATCCAAGTCTCCGTAGCTCAGTGGATAGAGCATTGGTTTCCGGTACCAAAGGTCGCACGTTCGAATCGTGTCGGGGACACAAAGGCACTCGGGGTTTTCGGACGTTTAGCCGATGTTCGTTCCGATAATTAATCTCCAGACCCCTCCGCGCCGACCGTCGGACTACCAGCGCCGATAAACGGCAAATACGGCCCCGGAATCTCGTTAATGAGGAGCCGGGGCCGTTCATATGTTCGATTTCACGTCCCTCCGGGCTTATCCGGCAGGCAGTTCAAGAAGTACATAACTCCCTTATCGACGACCCGAAGAGCCCGATGGACACCTACGACGCCACGCTGAAAGGCGTTGCCGCAGGTTGGGTTGATGAGGTCGCGGACCGCGTGCGCGTGGACGCTGCGACCCGGATGAGAACCCTTTTGACTGAAACCCGCACCGCGCGCAAGGCGTTGTCCGACGAGGAGCGTTCCCAATACGAGCACATCATCACCTCCGGCGCGGAGCCGCTAAGGACCGACTTCGTGCTGCTGAGCAAAATCATGGTGCAGCACGAGCAGGAACGCGCTGCCGACGGTGAGCTGGTTCGCGACAAGTACGTCTACACCGCTGCGACGTACACGGGCTGTGTCATCGCTGACGGAAATGGAAAGCTCCCGGTCGAGTTGAATACCTGGGAGCAGCACGTCCTCGAAACCGAGCAGGCGCACGATAAGCACCTATTCTGGTACCGCAACCCCTCTCGCGCCGGTTCGTCGAGTGTGGTGGTGCCCTACTTCTACGAGGACGAGTGGCGCACGATGTGCCCGGACTTCATTTTCTCCACCAAGCGCGGCGACGACTTGGAGATGAACATTATCGACCCGCACGGCGCGCACTTGAGCGACGCGCTGGCGAAGTTGCAGGGTCTTGCCTGCTACGCGGAGCGACACGGCGAGGCGTTCGGCCGTATCGAGGCAGTCGCCGAGATTGACGGACATACCGAGTCCTGGACATGCAACAGGAGGTTGTCCGCAACGTCGTGAAGAACGCGAACAGTGCTGTGAGCGTGTGCTCGTCCGACGTGGCGACTGACGGGGCCGACCCCCGGAAAGTAGACACATCGGGTGGTCAATATGATGGGATTATGTTAGCTCACGCGGTCTTGGCTTCAAACTCTTTTGGTGACAGGTATCCACACCAGGAGTGACGCCTTTTGGTGTTGTACCTTACGCAGAATCTAAATACCTGTTGCCTGCATTCCAGCATCGTGGAAAATACTTTCCGA